>CACXGX010000074.1 GCA_902767365.1 uncultured Erysipelotrichaceae bacterium | reverse complement strand
TTTGATGATATGCAGTATCAAAAACTACTACCATTGGAGTTTTAGGTAATACTTCTCTAAATGCTTTTATACAAATAGCATGAGCTGTATTATGAAGTGGTGCATAATCACTAAATCTAATAATATCATCAACTACTTCATCAGTTACCATTACAGATTCAGTATACTTATCTCCTCCATGAACTATTCTATGTCCTACACCTTCTATTTCTTCTAAATTTGAAATAACTTGTAGTTCAATTAATTTTTCAAGTAAAATTTTTACTGCTGTAGAATGGCTATCTAATTCTTGTTCAACCTTAATTTTTTCTCCTTTATATTTTAACGTATAAACTCCACCATCAATTCCAATACGTTCAAATACACCAGAAATAAGTACTTCTTCGTTACTCATATCGAATAAAGAGAACTTTAAAGAACTACTTCCAGCGTTAATAGACATTATTTTCATACTTATACCTCTTTTCAATATCAATATTCTATCAAAAATAATCAATTTTGTGAACACTTTTAAATAAAAAGAACGATTATTAATCGCTCTTGTTAATCTTTTTTATTAGCTTTTATTTTTAATATCTATTACAACATATTCCGCAACCGTTCCAGTTTTAAATTTAACTGCCCAATCTCCAATTCCTGAACTTACTATAAATGTTGTATTGTCTCTTGTTTCAATACCATATATTTGATTATTTGCTCCAACCATCTTATCAAATATTTGAAGTGGAAATATTTGCCCTCCATGAGTGTGCCCAGATATAACTAAATCCATTTTTGATTCGCTTTCATTTTTGTAATCATTTGGTTGATGGTCTAGTACAACTATATATTTTGATTTATCAATTTCATTCATTAATTCTTGAGCAGTCTTTCTGTTTTTTACTTGTTTATCTTGTCTTCCAAGCAAATAAATATTTCCAACTATATCAAGTCCTTCATCTTCAAGAATAGTTACGTTATTTTTTCCTAATTCTTCTCTTAATTCTTTTTCTTTACTTTTAAAATATCCTTTATCATGATTACCAAATACGAAATAGACTCCATATTTAGTTTTTAATACTCCAAGACCTTCACATGCCCTAATTAAGTCTTTCATATTAGTATCATCATCAACAAAGTCACCAGTTATTACTACTATATCAGGATTAGTCTTGTTAATATCTAACATATAATTATAGAATTTATCTCCATTCATAGTAGCTCCAATATGACTGTCTGTAATTTGTACTATTCTGAAGTTTTCTACTCCAATATCTTTAGTAGCTACAATATCATAATGGGTTTCAATAACATTATGGGCTATATAATATGCTACTCCTAAATATATAATAGTAAATATTAAACATATTGATAAAGTTATCTCTTGTCCATATTTAAAATCTATTTTCTTTTTAAACATACAAACAATATGATAAATGAATTCTCCTAATACTACTATAAAAAAGAAATGAAGAACAATTATGTAAGCATTTGTAGAATTCCAAAGCATTAATATTAGGGTTACATATAAACAAGAAAATGATATTAACCAAGATAATTTTTTATTTTTCATTTCTTTTAAATATTTAATTTTATGCAATCTAGTTGCCAAATAATAATTAACAGGAAAAATTACTATTATTAAAATTGATATTACTAAAATTGTCCAAGATATTATCATATTATCACCTAGATATATTTTATAATAAATTAAAGATAAAATCTATTTTTATTATTGTTATTTGAAATATTTTTTTCTATATATTTTATTTTTTCTTCTAAATTTTTTATTTTTTTTAAGTCTTCATCTATCTTATTTAAAGATATTGTACTCTTATCTTTTCCAAATACATATTTATCTTCTAAAGTATATGTTTCACTTTCTTTTTCTTCAGCTTCAGTATAATTATGAGTGGAAACATAATCTCCATAAAAAACTCCATCTTTAACTTTTTTAACAGGATTTCCAGCATACATAGCATTTGATTCAATTTTTTTATTAGCTACTACAGAATGGCCTCCAATTATGGCTCCAGATCCTACTATTGTTCCTTTAAGAATAAGTGATTCTTGTCCTATCCATACTCTATCTCCAAGAAGAATAGATTTACTTAAATTTATTCTTTTTTTAGTTTTAACATCATATACTGGATGAGGATCTGCAGTTCTAAAATAAGTAGAAAATGCTAGAAGCAGTTCATTACCAATTATTATATTTTTCCTTTCAGTAGCATATAAGTGACTTGTTCTATTAATGTAACAATTTTTTCCTAAATAAATTACTGAATCATTTCCTACTCTCATATTTAAAGACATAGGGTAATTATTTTCATCAATATAGATAATTGAATTGCTTCCAGTAAACCTTATTTTACAATTTTCTAATGTTATATTGTTTTTGCATATAAAAACATTATTGTCTCCAACAAATGTTATTTCAGCATTTTCAAAGTTCGCATTTCCTATTATTTTATTATTCATAATACCTCCTATATAAAAAGAATGTACTTTCTAGTACACTCTATTTTTATTTAACTAATTCTAATGATTGGAAATAATAAGTTCCATCAATTAATTTAAATGTGTATTTATAAGTGTTATATAAGTTCCATTTTGGATCTTGTACAGAATTCATATCAAAACCACCATATACTATTTCTGTAGGCTTATTTTTATCATTGTAATTTTTATAGTAATGATATTCTTGCTTTCCTAATTCTGCTGTATCATTTGGCCTTAAAAAGGCAATTTTTTGATAGATGTATACATAGTTACCTTTCTTTTCTGCCTTTTCAATTGTTGTTCTTGTATACTTATTATTGTAATTATCTTCATAGCATCCTGAAACTTCTATCTTATTATTGTCAATTACTTCATATGAATATTGACCAACAAAACCTTTTGCTTCTTTAATTTGATCAATAGTTATAGATTTTTTAACATACTTGTTTATTTTTTCATTAATCCCATTTATAGTTACAATGAATTCATCATGTACAGAACCATAGCATGTATTAAAACTTAATTGTTCAAAAGCAGTATGTAACATCTCTTTTGTACTTATTTCACTAATTTCAAAATTGTCTTTTTTAAATAGACTTTCGTCAGATATTCTTATTTTTTCAAACTGATTCATTATTCTATTAGCGTCTTCAGTCCTAACTTCCTCTACAGGCGCATTAGGATCTTCTTGCTCTTCAACAATTTCTTGTTTTTCTTGTTTTTCTTTTTCTTCTTTATCTTCTTGATTTAGATTATTATTTTTTTTATCTTCTTTCTTATCATATACGACTTTTCCTATTAAGAATCCTCCAAGGCAAGCGCATAATACTAGGATTACAATTATTACAATTAGTAATCCTTTTTTCTTCTTTTTAGATTGTTCGTTATAAGTTTGTTCAACTTGTTCTTTGTTTTCTTCCATTTTTTACTCCTTTTTTTATTTACTTTATTTTTTTATTTAACTAATTCTAATGATTGGAAATAGTAAGCTCCGTCAACTAATTTAAATGTGTATTTATAAGTATTATATAAATCCCAATTTGGTGTACTTCCCTCTTTAGGATTACCATTAGCATCTGTAAATTCTTTTGAAGGAATTGTTTCAACTTTATCACCAGTTTTAATATAGTCTTTATAATAATCTACATAGTATTCTCCATCATAATCGAAATTTTTTCCATATCTTGCAAATGCTATTTTTTCATAAATATATGCATAGTCGCCATTTTTAGTACCCTTAGTTATATGTCTATATACATAATCTTCTGCACCAAATTCTCCACCACATACATTACTTGATACTTTAACTCTTTCATTATCAGCAGATTTTATTGAATATGCATAGTCATATGGATTCCCCATTGATGGTGATGGATTATTCTTAATATCATCCATTGTAAGAGATTTTTGAACATATTTATTTAATTCATTATTAATATCACTTAATAAAATATAATTAAGTCCTGTTTTAGCACAAACGTTATAAACATTAAATTTACTTAAGGCAGTTACTAATAGTTCATTATTATCAATACTTGAAATTTCAAATTTATCATTTTTGTATAATCTTTCACTTGAAATTTTAATTCCTTCAAAACGATCCATAATATTTTTAACAGCTTCATCTGTTAATAATTCTTCTTTTTCTATTGGTGTTGGATTATTATTATTTTTTTCTTTCTTATCATATAATTCTTTTCCAAGAAGAAATCCACATCCATAAGCAAGTGCAATTGATATTACTATTATTACTACTATGTATGCTGTTAAAGCCTTTCCTCTAATTGTTTTAATATTTTTCTTTTTTATTTTTTTATTTTCTTCTTCCATTTTTTACTCCTTTTTATTTACCTTTATTTTACAACTTATCAATATTTTTTTCAACAATTCTATCCCTTATTCTTATTATTATAAACATTACAATTATTACTATTGCTATACCTATTAGAATTTTTTTCCCCAGTTCTATTTGATCTTCTGTAATAGTAAAATCATTTTCTTTTTTTTGAATTTCTTCTTCTAAATTTGTAACGTTTATAATATATAACTTGCTATCTCCTTCATTTGGCTTTACTTCTATTAGTACTTTACCATTACTTTCTTGTAAATTATCTGCTCCAGTTATAGATACTTTTGCTTTACTACTTTCTGGTGTAGCAGTTATTTTTAATTGATTAACAGTATTTGGAACTTCTATTTCATAAATATTTTTATATTTATCAAATTCTATTTCATATCCTTCTATTTTTAATTCTTTTAAATGATTATTTTTCTTATCTATATTAGTTGTATTTGTTACATTATTTGTTTTAATTTGTGTTTTTATATTTTTTTTGGTTTCATTTTTAACTATTGAATCTTTTGGTTTTATAGGAGTTGTTGTTTCATTATCTTTGATAATTAAAGTATGGCTTTCATTTCCTTTACCAGTTATTATTTTAATATCTTTTTCTGATATTTCTGATTCATCAAATATTTGATTTAATAGGCCCACTTGAATTTCACCTATTTTTATAGTTGTTGTTTCTTTATTAGTTTCATTAACCATAAATTCTATAGTAACTTTATATTTTCCACAATTTAATATTCCATCAGAGCATACATATTCTGGATGAAATCCAATAGTACTTTGTACATAATATTTTTTACTAGATTGGTCATAGATTAATTCTGAAGTCCATCCGTTAGAGTTAATTCCAGTTGGAGTTAACACTAAATCATCAAAATTCAATTCAAATACTACTGCTACTACACCTGGACTATTTTTATCATTTTGTTTAACTCCATCAATGGTTATCATAAATACTTCAGATATTTCATTACCAATTTTTGCGTTAGTTGGTCCTGTTACATTAGCATAATAAATACTAGCAGCATTTACTTTAAATGGTATTATTAGTAATAATAGAATTATAAATATAATTTTTTTCATGTTTCCTCCTAACTTTTCTTAAAACTAATTCTTCGGTTTATTGTTTCATTACTATTAGATATATTTTATCAAAAAAAATAGATAATATCATCTATTATCTATTTTTAATTATTTATTTAGAGTTTTTATCTCCCATTTTATTTTTAGCTTTATCAACTAATCTCTTAGTTATTTCACCACCAACTGTTCCGTTAGCTCGAGATGTTGAATCTGGACCTAAGTTTACTCCAAACTCACTTGCTATTTCATATTTCATATTATCTAAAGATTTTGTTTGAGTATTACTTGCCTTCTTTTTTGATCCTTTTCTCATATAATCACCTCCTTATTTTTAGGATGTGATTATTTTTTTATTTTATACTTATAATAGATCTTGAAACTCGTTTTTATCTTGTTCTGTAATAGTAATTGTTTTTATATTTTTAAGTGTTTTATCTATTAATTCTTTATAATTAAATCTTTCTTC
The DNA here is from genome assembly GCA_902767365.1 of uncultured Erysipelotrichaceae bacterium. Lineage (GTDB taxonomy): Bacteria > Bacillota_I > Bacilli_A > RF39 > UBA660 > RUG13868. The sequence continues at coordinate 10,559 of CACXGX010000074.1, read as the reverse complement.
CATTTCTAAACATGAAGATAATTTAGGATTTATAACTGGATGTTTTGGAACAAAAACAGTACAGCAATCTTCATATGGAAGAATACTTATATCATAAGTATCTATTTTTCTTGCTATATCCATGATTTCTAATTTATCTAAGCATGCAACTGGTCTAATAACTGGATAGTTTGTTACATTATTTATAACACTCATACTTGTTAAAGTTTGACTAGCAACTTGCCCTATTGACTCACCATTTATTATAGCAAGACATCTTCTCCTTTTCGCCATTCTTTCTGTTATTCGATACATCATTCTTCTCATAATAGTTATAACATAGTCTTGATCTGCTGTTTTATATATTGCTTCTTGTATTTCAGTAAAAGGAACAATATGAAGTTTAATACTGGTTGTATATACGGATAATTTTTTACATAACTCTATTACTTTATTTCTTGCATTAATGCTTGTATGAGGTATTGCTTCAAAATATAATGCTTCAATATGAACTCCTCTTTTCATTGCTAAATATGCTGCAACAGGAGAATCTATTCCTCCACTAAGCATTAACATTCCTTTTCCAAGTGTATTATTAGGATATCCTCCAAGTCCATAATAGTAATTAGTATATATATAAGTATGATCTTTTCTAATTTCAACATTAACAAGTAATTCTGGATTATGCACATCTACACTAATATCTCTAATATTTTTTAGAATTAATCCTCCCAATTGTCTTGAAAAATCAATACTATTTATTGGAAATTCTTTATAACTTCTTTTTGTTTCTACTTTAAATGTTTTAAATGATTCATTTTTAACTACTTCTAATACTTTTTCTTTTATTTCTTCTTCACTAGTATTTATTTTATATGCTACTAAATATTCATGTATACCAAATATATTATTTACTCTTTTTAAAATATTATCTAGGTCTTTTTCATCAAATTCTATATACATTCTAGACAAATCTTTAAATATTTTTACATTATAATTTTTTAATTTATTTTGAATACTTTTGTATAATAAATTAACAAAGAAATTTCTATTTCCTTTTTTAGTGGTTAATTCTCCATATTTTATTAATATTACTCTTTCCATTTTTTACCTCAAAAAATAGGTATATAAACCTATTTTACTTCTACTATGTATAGTTTTTTATCTTTATGAACAAGTGTTATTGTTGTTGATGTAGGATACTTTAAATCTTTATCATACTTTATTGATATAGTTGCAACATACCCATTTGGATCTTGTAAATCTTTTATGGTAACATTCTTTTTTATTATTGAAGTAGTACTTACTTCTGTTACTTTAGGTAAAGTTTGCGTTCTATCTCCATAGACATTTGATTCAACATATTTATATATTGTATCTGATGCTTTTAAAACAAAATTTTCTTTCATGCTTTCATATATAAAATCAAGCCCACCAATATCAGTATTTGTTTTCTTATCTATTAATGAGTAAAAGTCTATTACAAATAATTCTGAAACTAATTTAGCATATTCTTCTTCATTAATTTCTTCTTTAGTAAGTTCATCTTTTAATTTTCCAAAATAGTCTTTGTATAAATCTGATTTATTGTCATAAAGTACATAATCAAATTCTTTTGTTTTAATATTATCAACAGTTTTAACTTCTTCTACAGGTTTCTTTTTATCTTTATTTTTTAAAGTTATATAACCTGCTACAAAAGATATTATTGATATTAATAATAATATAATTGCCAATATTTTTTTAGTTTTCTTCATATTATTTACCTTTTATAACATCACTTTCATTTACTGTATCTACTTTAGAATTTCTTATCAAATCATAAACCAAAATATTGTTGGATACTGATAATATTTTATCTGTTCTTTCACAATTAGCTCGTATTTCTTCATTATTTATTACAGAATTTGTAATAATATAAGATTCTTCTTTTTGACTATTATAATATATATCTTTTGTTACCCAATTTCCTGTAGGGAATATTACTATATTTTTATCTTTAATATTAAATATATCATGTCCTAAAGCATATTTATTGTAGAATCCAAACATATTTCCAAGAGTAGGCATAACATCATACATACCCATTGTATATTCTATTTTTTTTGGTTTTTTTATTGTTTGTTGAGACCAAATAATAAATGGTACTTTTCTATTTAATTCATAATTATAATCATTAAATTCTACATAATTAGGATCTTCTTCTGTTCTTTCTTCATCTGTTTCAATATCATAATTATATAGACGTATATAATTGCTTTTAGGTAGTCTTGCATCATGATCACCATAGAATACTATAATTGTATTATCTAAAAGTCCTTCTTTTTTTAATTCTTCAAAAAATATTCCTAAAGCATAATCAGCATAGTGAGCAGATTTAAAATAATTTCCAAGTTTAGTACCTTCCATATATGGATGACTTATTATTTCATCTTCACCAAATTCATTCTTTTTAGTTTCTTTTATATCAACATCAAATTCTCCATATTTATCTACTTCTGAAAATGGTGTATGATTTGTAAGCATTATAAACGTTCCATAATATTTTTCATGTTCTTCTTGAATCTTTTTTAATTTTTGCACTGATTGTCTAAAGAAAGATGCATCTGATAAACCAAGTCCAATTACTTCATCAATTTCGAATTTATCTTTAGCAATTAGTTCATCATAACCTAAATTTTTATGCATTACACGTCTATTCCAGTAATCACCATTATTGGCATGCATTGCAAATGTATAATATCCCTTTTCTTTTAATAATTTAGGAATTGAAACATATTCTTTATCAGCGTAATTACTGAAAGCAGTACCAATATTTGCAGGCATCAATGAAGTATTAAATGTGAACTCTGTATCACTACTTGTTCCAACGCTTACTTGAGTATAAAAGTTATTAAAGTATAATCCTTCACTTGCTAATCTATTTAAATTTGGAGTTACCTCTTGCCCATTAAATTTAAGACCTATCAAAAAATTTTGAATACTTTCTCCATGAATAACTATAATGTTCTTTCCTTCAAAAATCCCAGTATATTCGTTAGTTTTAGGTGGTTCTACTTCTTTATAAAAATCATTAAATTCTTTTAGGGCAGAATCATATCCGAATAATGCGGCAAATTTTGGTTCTAAGCTTTTTACTAAATCATTAACGTGATAAATATATAATCCAAATTTTTTAACTACATATTCTCTATTCCATTGTTTAGTAAGTCTTCCTATATCTGTTCCTGTTAAAGTAGTGAAAAATAATAACAAACATATTATACCTGTTGCTAAAATTCTAATAAAATTAATTCTACTTTTATACATAAAAGGAGATTTTAGATATCCTTCATCTTTTTTATATTTATGATGCAAAAAGACAAAAGATAAAAATGGCAAGACATATATTAAATCTTTTGGCTGTAATACATTTTCCACTACAGCATCTCCAACATCTGTAATGAATCTTGCCGTTGATAATAATGAAATAGATGAAAAAGATGTATAAAAAGTATAATAAGCTGAATTTAATACACATAAAAATGATAAAAAGAAAGAAACTATGACTAAATAAATAAATTTTCCTTTTTCTTTGAATAAAAATGAGAAACTTCCAAGTAAAAGAACAAATGATAAATCAGCAAGTATAGCATCAAAATCAAAAACTGTACTTGTACCAAGTGTTAATGCTCTTAAAAGTGCTCCATTTAAAACATTTAAAAAAGTAAAAAAAACAAATAATTTATTAATTTTAAGAAATGATTTAAGAGAACTCTTTGTATTAATAAGTACTTCTTTAGGATTTTCTTTTATTTTTTTATAATTATCTTTTAGTTTATCAAAAAAATTCTTTTTTTCTACTTTTATTATTTTCTTTTTTTGTCCCTTTTTTTTCATCTCATTACCTCGCTAACTAATTATAACAAAATATGATTAAGAATTCAATTTAATAAGAAAAAAAGCACATTATTGGGCTTCATGTTCTTGTCTTAATTTTTCTCTAGCATAATTCATACTCATTCCTAGAACAAAAATATATGAAATAAGGTATAAATAAAGCATTAAGCATAATAAACTTGAAATTCCTCCATAATAGTTTTCATATGTTGAAAAATATTCTATGTAATATGAATATCCCCACGTCAATATTACTAATATTATTGATGTAAAAACAGCCCCATAACTTGTCCTTTTCATTTTCTTTTTATTTGGAGAAAACCTATATAATATCTTAACAAATATGAATACTAATAAAAAAGTAATCGGATATTTTAATATTTTATATAGCATAAAATAGATATTAGTTGCAGTATTGGTATGGGTTATTCCTCCGATAAAACCTAATACTTTACTATTTATGACAGGTACTAATAATAGAAGAGTAAACATTATTACTAATACTATCATTAAAATAATAGATTTTATTCTATTTTTTATGTAGTTTGCATTCCTAATACCATAAATAGAATTTGATGTTACTATCATTGAATAAGTTCCATTTGATGCAAGAAAAAGAGAAACTACTAAAAGACTTCCTATACCTATAGCACTTGAACCATCTCCTGAAATTGATATTATTAAAGAAGCTATATTATCTGGGAAATTTGTTACTAATGCATCATAAACACTTTGTTTACCAACATCAATATTATTTATCACGATACCTATTATAGTAAGAAGAGGAACCAACATCATCATAAAGAAAAAAGCCAGATTTCCAGGCAATACTTCCATCTCTGGCCTTTTAATACTAATATATAGGTAATGTAGAAATCTTTTTATTTTTTCTTTCATAATTCCTCTATCTGTATTCTTCTTTATCTTTTCTCATTTCTATTGTAGCTTCGTTAATTGCATCGTCTATTGTTTTTATTTCATCAAGAATCATGCTATAACCTAATGCAGCTCCAAATCCATATGGTAATGATCTAAATTCTTTAGCTAGTTTCTTTGAGTATGTTGATATTTGTTGTTCACTATATCCTACTAAATATATTAAAAATTCATTTCCATCACTTCTAATTATTTCACTATTTTCAAGTTGAGTATTAATAAGAACACTTGCTGCACCAACTATTAATTTATCACCTTGTTCATGTCCATAATTATCGTTAACATATTTAATATTATTCAAATCAATTATTATAATTGCTTGAGGATATTTTTGAGATTCATTCCATGCTTTTATATTATGATTTAAATAGTTTCTATTTTTCAAAGAAGTAAGCATATCAGTGTATTTTCTTCTTTCTTCTTTCTTAATATTTTTAACTATTTTTCTCTTTTTAAGTACAAATGCTAAAACTGTAATAACTAATAATGGTATTAATACAATTGATAATAAAATAATATATAATTCTTCAAATGATGTCTTTTCAAGTATAGAAACATTTAGACCATTAAGTCCACTATTACGATAATTATAATATGAATTTGTTCCAATTATATAATTAAATACTTCTGTAAATACTTTATTTGTTTCATCACTATTAACCATAAATTTATAATCATTAGTTATTGTTGATTCAAATAGTACTTCATAATCTTTAAATTTATTATTTTTATAGTAATTATATACTTCTTTATCTACAACCATTAAAGCTCCATTACTATTTTTAATAAGTTCTTTAAGATTTTTTGAAGGTATTAATTGTGATTTACTATTATCTTTAAAATAATTATATATAGAATTCGTTTCTAGAATAGATACCTTTCTATTCTTCATTGCTTCAAAACTATTAATAACAAAACTATCTTTTGTTTTTCCTAATACAACATATTTTTCAATAAATGTTGAAGTAGTAGGTTTATATTTACTATTTTCATAATCATAGTAATTAAAATATATATCTACTTCCCCTTTATCTATTGCTTTCTTTAATTCATCAATTGATTCATACTCTATAAATTCAATAAAATCGTCATTAGAATTTGTTAATCTAATCATTCTATTAATATATTCTGCTGCTATTCCAGTAAATATTTTTCCGTCTAATGACTCATATGGCATATTCTCAACAAAACCATATTTATAAGATTTTGTTAAAAATTCTGTTTTCTCTTTATCATTTATGTTTGTTTTAGAAACATAATAATCTAATAAAGTTTTATTATATTCGTTAATATATTTTGTTTCTGTCCAATTGTTGAAATATTTTTTTAGTATATTATTCATTGTTTCGCTTTTTTCATCATCAACAAGAGTTAAAACTATTCTTTTATTTAATTCAGTTATTATATATTTGATATTATATTGTTTATTGTTTAATGTTTTATCTAAGTACATAAGATTTGGCATAATTATCAAGTCTATTTTTTTAGATTCGTAATCACTAAACATTACATCAGCACTATCATAAGTTTTATATTTAAGTGAAGTATAAGATTTTAAATAATAAAAGACTTCATCAGAATCATTATTTAAAACTCCTATCGTTTTTTCTCCTAATTCATTAATTGAATTAATTCTTCCTTCATTTTTCCCATATATAGCATAAACATCTTCGTGTAATAATAAGTCTTTGTCAGTCATTACATCTTGATTATTTAATGCTCTAAATCTATAACCAGTAGATTTTAATTCATCTTTTCTATAGTATGGTATTATATTAAATTCAAAACCTGTTTCTTCTCCAAAATCATTAATAAAGCTTTTAAAAACTCCACTTTCTCCGAATACTGGATAATCATATAATATATCAAAATCTATTATTGTAGAAATATGATCTTCTATCCATTTTTTTTCAGAAGCACTAAATGTATTTTCTTTATTATTATCCATTATATAATACAAACCAATCAATAGGACAATTGCTATTATTAGTGGTATACCTACTATCCACTTTTTCTTTATTTTCATTTTCACACCCACTTTTTATCTTGATTTTGTCCATACAAAATCTTTTGTTCCATATTTTCTATACCCTATTATTGGAAATGCTTGAGTAGTAATTGAGTTAATAGTATCCTCTGAGGCTTTAGCTTCAGACTTTTTCATAACTATTTTAATACTACAAGAACCTTCACCCATTTTATCTTTAGTAAATCCATAAATAATGTATTCTCCATCTTTATCTATTTTAAATTCTTGTTCTTTATTATATGTTACTTTATTACTGTTACTTATTCCATAATCAAGAGCAAATTCATTTTTAGATAAATCATTAGAGAATTTAACTATAACATCATTAACAAAGTTTCCATCTTCATCTATGTCTCCTGTTGCTTCAAGAGTACAATTATAATATTTATTTAAAAATACTTCAATATCATAGAATTCTTTTTGATTTTCATCCAAAGCAGCGGTAATTTTTGATGCTAAAGCTTTTGATGCATCCACTCCAGCTTTATCTGAAACATTGATTATTACTTTTAATACTTTTCCATTCAAATATGGTTTTGTAACTTTTAAAACAAAATCTTCTTTTTCTATTTCATCTTTTATTTGAGCAATTTGTTCTTCTGTTATTGGAACTTTTTCTATTCCATCTAAACGATCTCCATATACTGGAAGTCCACTGCTACCAATAAATAATTTATATAAAAAGTAGGCAAATGCTACAAGAACAATATACACAATTATAATAAATATAGTTAATTTATGATTTTTAATATATTCCATTTTTTCACCTCGGTATATTAATTATACAACAGATTATGTTTATTTTGTAGATATATTCAAAAAAAATAATTCACAAGTGAATTACTTTTTTAATAGTTCAATTAATTTTTCATTGATAAATTGTGGATTAGCATTACCTTTTGTCTCTTTCATAATTTGACCCATTAAATATTTTATTGCTCTTTCATTACCATTTTGATAATCTTCCACACTTTGTGAGTTATTATTTATTACGTTTTGTATTATTTCTATAACTGTTTTTTCATCCATCTCTTTAATATTATGACTAGCTAATATCTCATCAATAGATGATGGTGTTTCCATAACATCATCAAGTATCTCTTTAAAAATTTTACTATTTATTTTGCCATTATCTAAATATTTAACTAGTGTTTCAAATTTTATATCTGTACAATTTGTTTGTTCAATAGTCATTTCAGTTTTATTTAAATAAGCAGCTATATCACCAAGTAAAAGATTACTAGCAATAACTAAATTAATATTATTAAATTTATTTAAATAGTCAGATATTGCTCTATTTTGAATTACTTTTTCAACATTTATATCACTAATACCAGATTCTTTATATATTTTTCTTCTTTCATCTGCTGATAAAGGAAGATTTCTTCTTGTTTCCTCAATATATTCATCAGTTAAATCTACATATGGGATATCAGGTTCTGGAAAATATCTGTAATCGTTTCCTGTTTCTTTTACTCTCATTAATATTGTAGACATTGTCTTATCATCAAATCTTCTTGTTTGTTCTTTAAATGTTTCGCCTTTTTCATATAAAGCAATTTGTCTTTCTTCTTCGTATTTAATTGCTACTCCAACATTTGAGATTGATCCAATGTTTTTAACTTCTACTTTAGTATTTAACTTATTTGTTTTACTAACAGATACGTTACAATCACATCTCATACTTCCTTCTTCTATTTTACAATCTGAAACATCTGCATATAAAAGAAGTTCTCTTAATTTTTCTAGATACTTAACTGCTTCTTCTGCCGAAGACATATCTGCTTCAGTTACTATTTCAACAAGAGGAACACCTGCTCTATTATAGTCAAGCATAGACTTTTTTTCACTATGTATACTTTTACAAGTATCTTCCTCTATATGAATATCATGTATTCTTATTTTCTTTTCGCCATTTTCTGTATTTATTAAAACGTACCCATCTACACCAATAGGCGTTCTATTTTGAGTAATTTGATAGTTTTTTGGATTATCTGGATAGAAATAGTTTTTTCTATCAAAATGCATATGTTTATTAATTTTACAATTAAGAACTAAGGCAGCACGAAGTCCTAGTCTAATTACCTCTTCATTCATAGTAGGAAGTGTACCAGGATAACCTAGGTCAATTACATTTGTACATGTATTTGCCATTTTTCCATAATGGTTGGCACTATCTGAAAATATTTTTGTTTTTGTTTTTAATTCAGCATGTACCTCTATTCCAACAGTTGTTTTATAATTATTCATTTTTATCACCTCTTGGATCTAGATTTAATTTTAATTCTTTTTCTAGGAATGCTCCAAATTGATACAATTTAGCTTCTTCAAATCTTGGTGCCATTACATGAAGTCCTATTGGAAGATGATTTTTAGAAAATCCTACTGGAAGGCTAAGGCCTGGTAGTCCTGCCATATTAACAGGCATTACTAAAACGTCATCCATAAAACTTTTAGTAGGGTCAGTATCTTCTTTTGCAATATCATATGCTTCAGTAGTTGCAACTGGTCCAATTACTAAATCATATTTTTCAAAAGCTATATCAAAGCTTTTTTTAATATCGTCTCTAATACTTAATGCTTTATCATAATATATTTTAGCATTTTCTCCACTAAGAATAAATGAACCAACCATAATACGTTTCTTTACTGTGTCTCCAAATCCAAGTTGTCTTGTTTTAGTATATAATTCTTCTAAATCTTTAGGGTTTGGATAAGAATATCCATATTTAACTCCATCAAATCTAGCTAAGTTTCCACTTGCTTCAGCCATTGCAATTATCTGATATATTGTTACAACATTTTCCAAATATTTCATATCTATATAATCTACTGTACAACCTAGGCTTCTAAGTTTTTCAACAGTACCATTAAAAACATCAAGCACTTCTTTTGATACGATATTAGAAACGAAATACTTAGGAACAGCTATTTTCATACCATTTATATTTTTTCCTATTAATCTTGTGAAATCTTCATATTCTTTATTTGCACTTGTTAAATCTTTTTCATCTTTTCCACAGATAATGTTTAAAAGTTCAGCATTTTCTTCAACATTTCTTGTCATTGGTCCAATTTGGTCCAAACTAGATCCATAGGCAATTAAACCAAATCTTGATACTCTTCCGTAAGTTGGTTTTAATCCAACTACTCCACAATATGAAGATGGTTGTCTAATAGATCCTCCTGTGTCGCTTCCAAGAGCAACTGGAGTAAGTCTTGCTGATACACAAGCAGCACTTCCACCACTAGATCCTCCTGTTATTTTATCTTTATTCCATGGATTATGAGGTGCTCCAAAGTAACTTGTTTTAGAGCAAGATCCCATTGCAAACTCATCCATATTAGTTTTACCAATTATAATCATATGTTTTTCATTTATTTTTTCAATAACAGTAGCATCGTATATTGGTTCAAAGTTTTCTAACATATGTGAAGCACAAGTAGTTCTTAAATCTTTTGTACAAATATTATCTTTAATAGCAATAGGAATACCAAAAAATAAATTATCTACTTCTATATTTTCTAATTCTTTAGCTTTTTTTATTGCTCCTTCTTTATTTAGTGTTATAAAACAATTTAAATCAGAATTTTTTTCAATTTTTTTAAATGCTTCTTCTACTAAGTCTATTGGTTTAATTATTTTCTTTTTTAAAAGAGTATTAATCTCTTTAATACTTAAATCTAAATAATTACTCATTTAACATCACCGGTACTTCCACAAAATTTCCTGTTG
>CACXGX010000073.1 GCA_902767365.1 uncultured Erysipelotrichaceae bacterium | reverse complement strand
TTCCTCATTAAAAAGCAAAAAAATAACTGCCTGTTCAATATCTGACAGACAGTTAAGTGCAGCACTTAATTCCATTTTTGTATTTGCATCCTCAAAAGTAGTAAAGCCACTTTTAGAGTTGATTCGGTCGTTAATATATGATGAGTATTCTTCATCATCAACTATTGTTCTTTCTTTATCAATTCTATTCATTGTCTTTAAAAAGTACTTTCTGGATGACATTATTATAGTTTTATTAAGAAAACTATCAAACTTCTTTTCTTCAACACTTTCCATGTGTGTTCCCTCCCAAATTCTTAAATTTGGGCGCATTATTCCTGTTCCAAGTAAGTGGAACACACTAAAAAAATGTCTACTATCCCCCTTTCATGCATTCTTCTTATTTAATTCTCTATATACGTAAAAAAGGCCCGTTATACCAGCCTGTTATTAAAGCACATTTATCGTAAAGTATTCTTAAAATAATCTTTCGGAAATGTATTCTACTTCTTAAACAGGTCTAATATGGCCCTTCATGGTATTATATAATACCTTTTTTGCAAAATTCGACAAATTTTGCGAAAAGGGGAAAATAATATAGGAAAATGGTGTTTTTCATTTTCATATAACATATTTCCCTTTTTGTGTATTATATTAGAACAAATAGACATAATTTTTATGATATTTTTTGATAGAAATTTTTAGTATTTTATGGTAACTTATGAGAATTTATGTTGAAATGTTAAAGAAAATTGCATATAGAAATAATCCATTTTTTGTTTGCGATATATTTATTTTAATGTTATAATTACAAATAAGTGAGGTTTTTAAAATGGAAATTATAAATGAAAATAAACTATATGATGAAATTGGTCTTACTAGATCACTTGATATAATTGCCTATGTAGATAATGAAAAATATTATGAAGGTCGAGTTGAAGATGCTCCAGATAATATTAAAAAATCTAGATATTCATCTGTTGATTTTGAAGGAAAAGCACTTGCACACTATGTAAAAAGCGAATTAAATCCAAACATTTATTATTAAGAACAAATTAAAATGTTCTTATTTTTTTATTTTTGTTACGAACAAGTGTTTACAAACTAAAATATTTATGTTATACTATCCATAGATGGAGGTGGATTATGCAAGATACAAAACAAAGATTATATGTCGCAATAGATTTAAAAAGTTTCTATGCTTCCGTTGAATGCAAAGAAAGAAATTTAGATCCTTTAACTTCAAATTTAGTTGTTGCTGATGAATCAAGAACATCAAAAACAATTTGTCTTGCAGTAAGTCCATCACTTAAATCTTATGGCATAAAAGGTCGAGCAAGATTATTTGAGGTTATAAAAAAAGTAGAAGAAGTAAATTTTGAAAGAAGAATAAAAGCACCAAATCATGTATTTACTGATAAATCTTATGACTTTATAGAACTTAATAAACACCCAGAATATGAATTAGACTATATTGTTGCGAAACCTAGAATGGCACTTTATGAAAAATATAGCACAGATATTTATAACATTTATTTAAAATACTTTTCTGAAGAAGATATATATGTTTACTCTATAGATGAAGTATTTATTGATGTTACTGATTATTTATCAACATATAAAATGAGAACTAAAGAACTAGCAACAAAAGTAATTCATGATGTATATAACACTACTGGAATAACTGCAACTTGTGGTATGGGAACAAATCTTTATCTTGCAAAAGTTGCTATGGATATTGTTGCAAAACATTCTCCAGCAAATGAAAATGGTGTTAGAATTGCAGGGCTTGATGAAATGACATATAGAAAATTACTTTGGGAGCATACTCCCCTAACTGATTTTTGGAGAGTTGGTAAAGGCTACGCAAAAAAATTAAATGCAAATGGTATTCATACTATGGGAGATGTTGCAAGAACATCACTTACAAATGAAGATTTATTATATAAATTATTTGGAATAAATGCTGAGCTATTAATTGACCATGCTTGGGGATATGAACCTTGTACTATGAAAAGTATTAAATCTTATGTTCCAACTACAAATAGTTTAAGTACTGGTCAAGTATTATCTTGTCCTCATAACTACGAGCAAACAAAAACAAATGTAAAAGAAATGGCTGAACTATTATCACTTGATCTAGTAAGTAAAAGACTTGTTACAAATCAAATTGTACTAAGAATAGATTATGATACTGAAAATATATCAAATCCGGAAATAAGCAGATTATATAACGGAGATGTTGAACTTGATAGATATGGAAAAACTGTGCCTAAACATGCACTTGGTACAGGAAATATTGGTCATCATACATCTTCAACAAAAATAATAATGCAAGAAACTATAAATTTATTTGATAGAATTATTGACAAAAGTCTTTTAGCAAGAAGAATCACAATAAGTGCTAATAATGTATTAAGCGAAAATAGCTTAAAGGAAAAAGATAAATTTGAGCAAATAGATTTATTTACTGATTATAAACAGCAAGAAAAAGAAAAGCAAAATGAAGCAAAAGAAAAAAATCTACAAATTGCCATGCTTGAAATAAAAAATAGATATGGAAAAAATGCTATTCTTAAAGGAATGAACTTTGAAGATGGTGCTACAACTAGAGATAGAAATAAACAAATCGGAGGACATAGTTCTTAAGGAGGTTATGTATGGGAAAATATGATGATATTATAAACTTACCACATTTTGTTTCAAAAAAACATCCACAGATGTCTTTATATCAAAGGTCGGCACAATTTGCTCCTTTTGCGGCACTTGTGGGATATGATGAAGCAATAGAAGAAACTGCAAGACTTACAGATAAAAAAATAGAACTTTCTGATGGTGAAATAGAGATTATAAATTCTAAGCTTCAAGAAATAAAAGAAATAATAGATAACAAACCTCAAATTGAGATAACATATTTTGTTCCAGATAGTAAAAAGGAACGGTGGGAAATATGTTACAATTACTGGTATTATTAAGAAATTTAATGAATATACAAATAGTGTTATTTTAGAAAATAATACTGAAATTAGAATTGAAGATATTATAGATATATCAGTTAAAGACAGGAGTTGATTCCTGTCTTTATAAAATCTCTAATATAATTCATTTGCTTCTTCTTGGGTTATAATATTTTGCTGAACAGAAAAGTCAATTTGATTTTTTCTTTCATTTGCATCTTCAATAGATTTTAGCCTGTTAATTAAATCTTTTTTTCCATCAACAACTGTTCCATCTGTATTGTATAAATAATTCTCATTATGTGTTGCTTTAAAGATGCCAAATCCAATTGCTATTATTACTAATATAACAAATATTACAGTAATTATTACTTTTTTATTGTTCATATCATTCACCCCTTTCCTTTGTTTTATTTAATTTATTATTAAGTTTTTTTACTATGGATCTATCGTATAAAATTTGTGTTACTACTGCTATTACATAAATTATAATATATACTATAAATGTCTCTGCAAAACTAACTTTTAGATTTTCAAATAAAGTTTCATTTGTTGCTCCAATATTTTGAAATGTTAAAGTTTTTATTATTGCATAAACAAAATTAAATATGATATTTCCAATTATAAGTTCTAAAATATAAATATAATATTTTTTAAATAATCTCATATTACATCATCCTTTCATCTAAATAATTCATAACTTCTTTAATTTTTCGCCTTGAAACATATTGTTCAGAATTATCATAAAATTTAACAATAATATTTCTGTTTTCTCCAATATCAAAACTTTTAACTTGTTTAATATTTATAATACAGCCTTTTGATATTCGTAAAAAATCACTACTTTTTTTATCTATCTCATATAACTTTCCTTTTACTCTATATTCCTTATCTTTTGTTTTGCAGAAATTATAATTTCCATCACTATAAAAATACATTATATCATTAGCATCTATTTGTATCATATTGTAGCCATCATACACCACGATTTTTTTATTATCGTATTCTTTGATATATTCAATTATTTTTTCTATTTCTGTATTATTTTCAGCAGTTTCAATATTGATATTTAACTCATCCTTTTTTAGTCTTTTATTTAATAATTTATTTATATGAATATTCATAGCAAAATTTCATTCCTCTCTTCTGTTATTTTAATTATATAATTTTATATCTTATATGTCCATAAAATATTGATAAGTGGGCTTATTTTTAGATAAAAGGAAAAAAATATGAGTACACTTAATTACTCATATTTTTCTATAAACTTGTGTACAATACCAAAATCTTGTAAACAAGTTAGAAAAATTTTATTTGTTCTTAATATCAAAATATTGTTAACATATTAATAATTATTCTA
>CACXGX010000072.1 GCA_902767365.1 uncultured Erysipelotrichaceae bacterium | reverse complement strand
GGACAGATTCTCTTGCCAATTTTTGTTTAAGTCTTCTTAAAGCTAGATCCAAATTACCATTTTTTACGGATACTTGTACTTGTGCCATTGATTTTCCCCTCCTTCCGTCACTTACTAAACCAAATTATAACACAACCCAATAACGTTTTCAAGAAAATTCGACATTTTTATACACATTATTAAAAAAGAAGCCCAATTAGACTTCTTGTATTACTGTAATAATCATAGGCTTACATTCTGTTTCTTTATAAAAATATTTTCCTAATCTATCTCTTACATCATTTTTAATTTTTGTATAATCAACTTTTTTACTATCTAACACAACATTACTTTCAATAATATCTAAACAAATATCTTCTGTTTCTTTAATTAAGTCTGCGCTTTCCTTAACATAAACAAATCCACGAGTTAGAATTTCAGGACCTGCTAATATTTTCTTTGTTTGTTTATCTAAAGTACAGCTAACAATAACTATTCCACTCTCACCAAGCATTTCACGATCTTTTAATACTAATTCTCCAATATCGCCTTGACTTTTTCCATCAATCAATATCTCATCAATAGGAACATGTTCAACTATATCAGTCAATTCACCATTAATAAAAGTTGCAACATCACCATTTTCTTTTAAAATTATATTTTCTTTTGGAATACCAAGTCTTTCAGCTATTTCAGCATTCTTTACTTGATGACGATATTCACCTTTTACAGGAAAATAATACTTCGGATCCATAAGATTAATCATTAACATTAAATCTTCTCTAGAAGAATGATGTAACAAATGTTTTTTAGCATCTAAACTAATTGCGTTAACATCTTTTTTAGCAATTTCATCCATTATCAAAGCAGTTCTTTTTTCTATACCCTCATAAACAGGTTCAGTAATAAAAATAGTATCAGTATCTTTAAGTTTTATATATTTATCAAAACCTCTTAAAATTCTTTCCAAATTCATAAAAGGCTTTTCCTTTTCATCTGATATTAATATAATAACATCTTTATCATTTACATTTGTCAAATCACCAATTCTAGATTTATCAAAAGAAATATATCCCTCATCAATAGATCTATTAATAATATTTTGGAGGCTTTTTCCCATTATTACAACTTTTCTTTTAGTCTTTAAAACTTCATTAAATATCTCTTGAATACGATATATATGAGCAGACATTATTGTACAAATAATTCTATTTTCATTTTTAGCAAGAACATCTCTAATAAAACCAGTTACCCTATTATTTGGGCTTGTATGTCCCTCTTTTTCTGCATAAATAGATTCAGAAAGCAAACACAAAACACCTTGTTTTCCAACATATGCAAGTTTTCCAATATCTGTTTTATAATTCCCCATCATTGTTGAATCAAAAACAAAGTCTCCTGTATAAACAATAGCTCCATCATTTGTATATAAAACATAACAAACAGCATCAGGAATAGAATGGGTAACACTAATTGGGAAAACAACTAAATCTCCAAAAGTAAGTTTCGAATGAGGTCTAATTTCTTTTAAATTAGTTGCTATTACCCCACTTTCATGTAAATCTTCCTTTAAAATTTCCATTGTAAATTTAGTAGCATAAACAGCTAAATCAGGCATATCATATAAAATATCTGCCATAGCTCCCATATTACTATCGTGTCCATGAGTTAAAAATATACCCTTAACTTTATTCTTATTATTCTTAATATAATTATAATCTGGCAAAATATAATCAACGCCTAACATCTTATCGTTAGCATATTTAAGCCCTGCATCAAAAATAAAAATATTGTCATCAACGTCAACAACATACATATTTTTACCAGTTTCATTTAGTCCACCTAAACTAAAAATTCTTATTTTACTCAAAATTAATCTCCTTTCTACATAATGATTAAGAAAATACGCCCATCATTATATCAAAAAATATTAAAAAAAACAATCATTTAACAACAAGTTTCAATAATGCATCATGAGCAGCTTCCTGTTCTGCTTCTTTTTTACTTCCTGCTGTTCCACATCCATAAACAATATCATCTATTTTAACTTCTACGGTAAAACTCTTATTATGAGCTGGACCACTTTCTAAAACTACTTCATACACCAAACTTCTCTGTTCAGTTTGAACAAACTCTTGCAAAGCACTTTTATAATCACTAAAGAAAACAATTTTAGGATCTTCAATATAAGGTACTGTTACATCTAAAATAACTCTTTTTGCAACATCAAATCCTAAATCTAAGTATATTGCACCCATTAAAGCCTCAAATATATCAGCCATAATAACTTTTTTATATCTTCCACCATCAATTTCTTCTCCATGACCAACTTTAATAAATTCACTTAACTCAAGTCCCATTGAATATTCATACAATGCATTCTCACAAACATAACTAGCCCTTAATTTAGTCATGTCTCCTTCTTTAACATTTAAATTTTTATATAAATAATCACTCATAACTAGTTCTAAAACCGCATCCCCCAAAAATTCTAATCTTTCATAGTCACTTTTAAGATGATTCTCATTTACATAAGATGAATGTAAAAAAGCAGTTGTATAATACTTTAATTCTTTAGGAACAATATTTAATTTTTTAAATAACTTTTCCATAATATCACCATAATAATTATAACAAAATAAAATCTTTAGTGAAATATCTTTTTATAATATTGATTAAATAGTTAAACAATAGTAAAATATAAATGGTTGTGATGATATGAAAATACTCATAAAAATGATTAAAATCTACCAAAGTACGCCACTTGGAAGTCATTCCATGTGTAGATTTCAACCAACATGTTCTAACTATGCAATTGAAGCGATAAATGAATACGGAAACATTAAGGGAAGCTATTTGACAATAAAAAGAATATTAAAATGTAATCCCTTTAACAAAAATTATGGATATGACCCAGTACCAAAAAAGGAGAAAAAGAATGAAAAGAATTAAACTATTAACAATAATGCTAATTATGATATTATTTACAGGATGTGATATGTTTAAAGTAGATAATATGGAAGATATAGATATAATAACAACAAGTTATCCCTTAGAATATATAATAAAAACATTATATGGAGAACATTCACTTGTTAAATCAATTTACCCTGATAGTGTTGATACATATACTTATAAGTTAAATGAAAAGTCATTAAAAAATTATAGTGATGAAGATTTATTTGTATATGTCAGTTATGGAAGGGATAAAGATATTGCTGTTAACCTTCTAAATAAAAATAAAAACTTATTAATAATTGATGGAAGTTTAGGAATGAAACCAGATTATATTGATGAATTATGGTTAAACCCATCTAACCTTCTTATGGTAGCCCAAAATATTAAAAATGGGTTAACAGAATATATAAATAATAATTATTTAATAAAAGAAATAGAAAGAAATTTTGAAGAACTAAAATTAAAATTATCAATGTTAGATGCTGAAATAAAACTAACAGCAGAAAACTCTAATACTAAAACAATTGTAAGTGCAACAAAATCACTTAATTATCTAAAAAAATATGGATTCAATGTTATTTCACTAGATGACGACAATACTGCATTAGAAAAGACCATAAACGAAGTAAACTCAATGGTAAATGTAAGTACAGTAAAATATATATTTACGTTAGAAAATATAGAAGAAAATGAAACAGTTAAGTTACTACTAGAAAATAATAAAAATTTGAAGTTAATAAAATTAAAAAGATTAGATAGTATTACAGATGAAGAAAGAAACAATGGTGAAGATTATTTCACTTTAATGAGATACAATATTGATCAAATCAAAAAAGAAACTTATAAATAGAAAAAGAATAAATGAAATCAATCATTTATTTTTTTTATAATATAAAAAGTATTTTTATGATACAGTAGCAATTTAATATCTTTTAAAGAACATTTATTTTTATATAAAAATCTATCAAACCATATTTTATTTTTATTAATATATTTTAATAATTTTATATTTAAATATCCATCTTTAACTATAGGTATAAAAAAATCATTTAAAGAATTCTTTTTAATATAAAAAGAAACTTTACCATTTTTTAAAATAGCGCATATATTATCATCAATACTACTAATACCATTCTTTTTAAAATCATTTATTAAAGAAATAAAATCATAATTAGATTTATATATTTTCTTAAAATTTATAACTCCATTAGAAATAATTAAAAAACTATCTTTACTATCATATTTAAGAAAAGAATTTAAAACAATTGAAATAGATATTATAATAATTATTACTATTAATATTTTATACCCTCCTCTAATATATAAAAAAGAAAACAAAACAAAAAATATTGACATAATAACATTAAAAAAATCAAAATAATCATATTTAATCAATAGAATTTTCATAATAAAAACAATAAATATAATAAAAAGTAATTTAATAATCAAAGAAATCACCATATTAATTATGATTTCATTAATAAATAAATATACAAATCATATTATTTAACAGGTGAAAAAATGAAATATATAAAAATATATATAAGAATAATAACAATAATTTTTATAACAACATTTATAACTTCTAGTCTTTCATATTTAAATATTATAAATGAAAAAACACAAATATTATCTAATAACATAATAATACTAGTAACATTATTAATTGAAGGATTTATATTGGGTAAAAAGAAAGAAGAAAAAGGTTTTCTTGAGGGAATCAAAATAGGAAGTATAATCTCTATAACATTTTTATTATTAAGACTATTAATTAAGAAAAATATAATAATAGAAAAAATATTGTTTTATTTTTTAATAATTATTTCTTCAACAATTGGAAGCATAATTGGAATAAACAAAAAATAAAAGCCAATAGCTTTTATTTTTTATTCATCGTATTTATATGATTTAAATAACTCTAAAGTACCATCTAATCTAGCTTTATAAACATATTGAACAATAGTATCTTTATCAAAATCAGTCATATTTTCTAAAACATATACTATATAAATACTATCATTAACAACAATAGAAGATTTAAAATCACAACTAATAACAGGTTTGGAAACTACATATCTAGATTCATTTTTTATAATTGATTCATAAGTAGAAACAATATTAACATCTTTATTAATTAAATAAATACTCTCTATATCATCAGTAATAACATCAAATATTAAATAATTATTAAATATACAATATCTAACAACAGAAGATGAATTAACATAAGAAATAGCTTCATCATTAACTACTAAAACATCTCCAGCATCAGTACTCATAATATCAATAATAACTCTATTTTTATCTAAAAAAACATCTACTCTTTTAAATTCAAAATCATTAAATTCAATATCATCTGCTTTTACATTATCATCAATTGTATTAGAAGAGTTGTTAGTATCTCTTTTTCCATATTTAGCTTCTTTGTCATAATATTGATAAACAAACACTATTATAACTGCCATAATAATAACAGTAATAATTGATCCAATAATCTTAGCAATAATATTATTATTCATATCTATCCCTACTTTTCTTCTATACTTTTTAAAGCTTTAGCAATTTGATCAGGACACGATGTATTTTTAAATCCACATTTAATACCAGATAACGAATCAATAACATCACTTCTATTACGTCCTTCTACTAATTTAGAAATACCTTTCAAATTACCATTACATCCATTAGAAACCAAAAGATTATGAATATTATCTGATTCATCCAAATCAAACTCTATTAAAGTAGAACATACACCTTTTGGTATATAAGAATACTTATTCATACTTACCACCATAATAATCCTTTATAAATTGTTCTCTATAATCCAAAATTGAGTCTTTTTTTATTGCTTCACGTATTTCCTCTGTCAATCTTATTAAATATCTTATATTATGAATTGATAATAGTCTTGCTCCAAATGTTTCACAAGAAGTAATTAAATGTTTAATATAGGCTTTAGTATAATGCTTACATGCATAACAATCACAAGTATCATCTATAGGAGTAAAATCTTCACGATATTTAGCATTTTTTAAATTAATTTTTCCATATTTAGTATACGCATGTCCATGTCTAGCCAAACGTGTTGGACTAACACAATCAAATATATCAACACCACGTATAACATTTTCAATAATATCTATAGGATCTCCTACTCCCATTAAATATCTAACCTTATCTTTAGGCAAATACTTAGTAGAATATTCAACCTGTAAATATTGTATATTTTTTGGTTCACCAACCGCAGTACCCCCAATTGAATATCCATCGAAATCCATTTTAACTAATTCTTCTATACAATGCTTTCTCAAATCTTCATATTCTGCTCCTTGCACAATTCCAAATAATGATTGTCTAGGATTATTGTGTACTTTCTTGCCACGAGCTGCCCACCTAAGAGTTCTTTCTACACTTTTCTCTACATACTCTCTAGTATGAGGAAAACCTACACATTCATCAAAAGACATTGCAATATCACTATCAAGTTTATTTTGAATTTCTATAGACTTCTCAGGAGTAAGTAATAAATTATCACCATTATATTGATTTTTAAATTTTACTCCTTCTTCAGTAATATCTTTTGGTTTAGCTAAAGAAAAAACTTGAAATCCCCCAGAATCAGTTAATATTGGTCCATCCCAATTCATAAATTTATGAAGTCCACCTGCTTTATCAACAACATCTTCCCCAGGTCTTAACCATAAATGATAAGTATTAGAAAGAATAATTCCAGAATGAACATCATGTAATTCCTCTGGAGACAAAGTCTTAACTGTCGCTTGAGTACCAACAGGCATAAACATTGGTGTTTCAAAATCACCATAATTAGTATGAATAAGACCAAGTCTTGCTTTAGAGTTTTTCTCCTCATGTATTAAATCATATTTAATCTTCATAAAATCACCAAAAACATTATAACATAACAAAATCAATATTGTAAAATTCTATTAAATATGATAAATTAAAGTAGTATAAAATAGGAGTTGAAATCATGAAGAATTTAATGAGAATAATATCAGTACTTTTATTAATAAGTGGTGTATTAATAACAGGAGTAGCAATTGCAACAGAAATAGCAAGAATTAATGTCCCACCAGATTTTAGTGTATTTATAACTCAATTACTAATAGTGTGTACAGCAAGTATTATGCCAATTGTTTCCATAGCCATTTGTGCCTTTTGCTTGGAAAGAAATGATGAAAACTATCTTACAAGAATAATTCCGATATACATGATAATCCCAATAATTATAATGTCTTTGCTAGTATTTTTCAATTTTGGGACAGACATATCATCTTTTCTAGTAAAAGTATATAGTTTTTTTGAATCAACATTCTTATGTGTTACTTTACTATCAGTGCTTCTATTAATAAAACCTAACAACCAAATTACAAAAGTATTAAAATTAATTGCATATGGTATTATCGCACTAAATGTAATAATGGCAATAGCAATACAAGTTAAATCATATATGGTAGATACATTACCAAATGTTTATGATTATGATAGATATGGAGGATTTAACTTCTCTACAGTTGCAAGAACAGAATCAATAGCAAATGGAATATATGCAGTTTCAATACTTGCTGAAGCTTTTACAATAGCACTACTATTTACAACAAACTATGCTTTTAGTTCAAAAATAGAATTAGATGTAGATGATATAGATTACAATGCAGTAAAAAGTGAAGCTGAAGAATATAATAGACTTCAAATGGAAAAAAGATACAACAAAAATGGTCCTATTCAAGAACCTAATGAACAAATTCAAACAAATGGAAATAACAATAATTTAATGAATATAAATAATCAATTAGGACTAAATAGTAATGTAGGTCAAGTACAAGAAAAAGCAAAAGAAGTAAAAATTCAAGGAGAAATGACAGACATAATGCCAATATCAAATGGTCCTGTTAAAAATGAAACAGTACAAACTCCAACAATTAAAACAAATAATCAGGAATCAGCAGTGCCTAGAATCGAAGAAGTAAATACTACTCCTGTTCAACAACCTACAATGCCTACAAGCCAAACAATTCAGCAACCAGTACAACCAACACAAGTACAACCAACACAAGTACAGCCAACACAAGTACAACCAATACCAGTACAACCAACACAAGTACAACCAACGCAAGTTCAACAAACGCCAATTCAACCAACAACAGAAAAACTAATTCCATCACCTACGCAAGCAATCAATAAACCAACTCAACAACAAACTCCCCCTGTTCAATATCCTAATATACCAAAATAAAAGAAGTAAAATATTACTTCTTTTTTTCATTTTCTTTAATTCCTTTTTTCATTAAAATTCCTATTTCTTTAGCAAGTTTTTCATTTGCTTTTTCTAACGTCATATCATTAACTTTAAATGGCTTTCCAATATAAATTCTTAAATTTTTACTTCTAAATTTATAATCACCACTTATTCCAACGGGAACCAAATAAGCGTTTGTCTTTTGAGCCATTGATACTGCACCAAACTTAAATGGCAACAAGAAAGCATCAGTTTTATTCCTTGTTCCTTCAGGAAATAATCCAATTGCTCCTCCATCTTTCAAAACATCAAGAGCAGCTTCTTTAGCAGTATCATCATGAATACTTCTATTAACACTAATACAACCAGCCATTGTGAAAAACCAAGCCAATTTACCATCAAAATACTCTTTTTTTGCCATATAATGAATAACTCTCTTAGTATTCACAATCATCGAACATTGATCCATTACATGTTTATGATTAGCTGTAATTAATACTGGTCCATCAAGAGGTATATTTTCTGCTCCATATACTTTAGGATTATACCAAAATTTAAATATAGGTCCTAAAACACCTCGCAAAAACTTATAACCTCTTTGTGGTAATTTTTTTTTCTTTTCTTTAGGCATTTTTATTCTCCTCTTCCTCAGTTAATTTTTTAAAATCAACTTTTCCAATTAATGTTTTAGGTAAAGATTTTCTAAACTCATATTCATATGGAAGAGAATACCTTGCAAGATTTTTTTCGCATAATTCTTTAATACTCTTTTTAATTCCAGATGTATCTGTATACCCATTTTTTAAAACAATAATTGCTTTTGCAACTTGAACTTTATATTTATGTGGTATACCAATAACAGTACATTTCATAACAGCTTCATGTGATTCAATTATATTTTCTATTTGTTGAGGGTATACATTATAACCAGAAGATATAATCATTCTTTTTAACCTACTCTGATAAAAGATAACTCCATCTTCTCTAATATACCCCATATCACCTGTATGAAGCCACAATTTTTTATCTTTATGTATTTGTAAAACATCATTTGTTTCTTTTTCATTATTATAATAACCCATCATAACAGTAGGACCATTAATACAGATTTCTCCCACTTCTCCAATAGGAAGTTCATCTTGAGTATGAGCCCTAACAATCTTAACACTATTTCCAGGGAAAGGAATACCAATACTTCCAAGAACATTATAGTCATCATATGCCAAAATAGCCGCTCCACTAGCCTCAGATAAACCATATCCTTGCATTATTTGAGCATCAGCTTTATGATCTAATAAAAACTCATTAACTCTATTACCAAGAGATTCACTTAAAGAATCACCTCCACTTATAACATATTTTAAATTAGATAAATTTAATTTTTTATTATTAGTATTCAATAAAGCTTCAAATAAAGTAGGAACTCCAACAATAATACTTGGGCTATGTTGTATTAAAAGTTTATCAAAATGCTTAGCATCAAATTGTGGAATTAAATCAACACATGCTCCAATATGAAGAACACCATGAATTGAAACTCCTAACCCAAATGCGTGAAATACTGGCATAATGGCAAGTACTTTATCATTAGGTTCTAACTTAGTAAATAACATTTTTATTTGCTCAGCTTCAGAATTAAAATTACCATTAGATAATACAATCCCTTTTGGAGTACCAGTAGTTCCTCCACTATGTAATATAACAGCAGGAGTATCTTTATCTGTATCAAATTCTACTTTACCATGATAATTCATTCCTTTTGCTATAAAATCTTTCCAATGGAGATATTCTCCCTTAAAATAAGGTTTCTTAATTTTATAACTTTTAGTAAAAATATATCCAAGTTTCATAGGAATAGACATAGAACTACCAGCTGAAACTAAAATAGTTTTGTAAACATCAGTCTCTTTAATTACCCCAGCAACTTTTTCATAACACAAATCTATCATTACCATCATTACGCTATTAGTACTAATTAAATAATTTTTTATTTCTTGCTCACTAGATAATGGATGAATCATACTAGCAATTGCACCTATTTTATTTAAAGCATAAAAGCTTATTACAGCCTCAGGAGTATTAGGCATACATATTGTAACAACGTCACCTTTTCTAATTCCTTGACTTCTAAATGCTCTTGCAGCACTATCAATTTGTTTCATAAATTCTTTATAAGTTACACTATGACCATAATAAGAATAAGCATACATTCCATCACGCTCACCTACTTGATCTCGAATAATTTTATAAATTGATCCCTCTGGAACTTTAAATTCTATATTTTCATTTTTATAATATTCATTCCATAGAGTTTTACTTTTCTTTTTTAAATTAAGAAAATCAAAAATGCCCATAATTATACCTCACTATCAGTTAATTTATCACTAATATATTTCATAAATATATCATTTTCTTTATCCAAATCATCAGTTTTAACTTCAAATGGTTCAAAAAAAACTATTTTAGGTCCTTTATGAAATATTTTATATTTTCCTTTTATAACAAACGGAACTATTTTGCATTTCGCATCATGAGCCATTTTAACTGCACCAATCTTAAATGGTAAAATAACATCATTACTACGATTAAACGTTCCTTCAGGGAAAATACCTATAAGCTTATCATTTTCCAAATAAGCGACAGCAGTTGGTAAAGCTTTCCCATCATGTGTTTTCCTTTTAACAGGAATAAGTCCTAACCATTTAAAAAACCATCCAAATTTACCCATAAATAACTCTTCTTTAGCTAAAAAATGTACACATCTTCTAGTAGAAGACAATACCATTGCACAATCAAAATTATGCTTATGATTTCCAGCTACTACTACAGGTCCCTTTTTAGGAATATTTTCTTTACCAATTATTGTAGGTCTATATAATATTTTAAAAACTACTTTAACTACAGGTCTAAAGAATTTATAAAATATAGGATCTTTATATTTTGTCATATCTACACATCCTTCTAAAGAACTACAAGATAATTATATCATAAAAAAATAAATGTCAATAAACAATATTATTTTAAATAATTAACTAGTTGTTCATAATTATCCATAGCATCACTAATACCAATGTTATAAACTCTTCGTAAATCATCAATATTTTTCTTTAATGGATTTATTTCAACATTATTACTAGGTCTAAAAACAAATACTTTATTATCTTTTTCCAACTCTTTTATATCATCCAATAATTTATTATATCTTTTAGGTCTACTTAATAATTGATCAATAAACAAAGGATATTTTTTATATTTCTTCTTTATTTTATTTATTTCTTTATCAGTTAGTTCTTTTTTCCTATAATCTATAGGTTGAGTAAGAATTACTACAACTCTATCATATTTCATTTCTAATGCTTTTTTAACTGGAATGCTATCTGCTACAGCTCCATCTAAATATTTATTATTACCTAATTTTACAATTCTAGAATAAAAAGGCATAGAAGAACTTGCTCTTAATTCTTCTAATTGAAAAATTGGTTTTTCTATTTTAATATATTCAGCCTCTCCATTTTCCAAATTTGTAACAACAGCATAAAAATCTTTATTAGTTTTCTCAAAGCTTTCTTCATCAAAAGGATCTAATTTTTTTGTAACTTTATAATAAGCAAAGCTTTTGTTAACTATGTTACCAGTTAAAATTAAAGATTTAAGACTCATATATCTTTTATCATTGCAATATTTCAAGTTATATCTAAGGACTCTCCCTGGTTGCTTTGAGAAATAATTAACTCCAAACAAAGCTCCAGCACTAACTCCTATAATACAATCAATATTAATATTCTTTTCAAATAAATAATCAAGTACTCCAGCAGTATAAAGTCCTCTTAAAGCTCCACCTTCTAAAACAAAACATATCTTCATAATAACCTCACATTATTATAATTATAACAAAAAAAGTTCCAAGAAGGAACTTTAAATAGAATTACATAAATTCTAATAAACGAGATACTATGAAACCGGCAACATCACGGCACCCATCTATGAGATATATAATATACAAGTTACAAATAATTATCAATAAAAATTTGATTTTTATTCGTATTTTACTCTTTTAGCAATAACTAAAAGATATTTATTTTTATATTTTGCATAATTTTCATTATGTGAACATGTTTGTAAAACCAATATTTCATCAGTTTCATCAACAGTAACACCAGTATCATACATTGATTTATTTTTCAAATAATTAATATGTTCTAACCAAGAAGAATCAGTTTTAAAATTTAAATACATATAGTTCAAATCATTTACTTCTACATATACAGAAAATATTTGATAAATTCCTATACCATCTTCATCTTCTAAATTAATAAATTGGTGATTACTAAAGAAGTCTTGATCATAATATTTTTCTAATTCATTAAAAGGAACATTTAATAATTCACTATCACCATTATGTCCATAAATAATATTTTTTCTACCAGTATTAATTTTTACCCTATAATCAAGATATACAGCACCCTCAACATTTTCATCATTAACTAATCCATGATTTAAATAATAATCATTATCTTCATGTTGTACTACTACAGAATTAATAGAAGTATCAGGAATACTAATAACACCAACGATTTCTTGATTATTATATCCTTTTCTAAACATATCAATTACTTCTTTATGAGGATTTGATATTTTTGCATCTGTTTTTGGATGATTAACATTATCGTCTTTTTTATCTATGTCTTTATCTTTCTTATCGATATCTTCTTTAATCTCAGAATTGTTTTCTGAATTTCCTTTATTATAAAAGTAGAAGATTGAACCACCAACAGGTATAGACACAGCCAATGCCCCTATTAATATTCTCCTTACGATTTTGTTCATCTTATCACCTCAATCATTTATTATAAATGAAACAACAATAAAAAGTAAATAAAAAAGAAGTAATTTATTATTACTTCTATTTAAATAACTCTAATAAAGAATCTTTTTCTACAAATCCAATAGATCTTTTTAACTCTTTCCCATCTTTAAAAGCAATAACGCAAGGAATACTCATAACTCCATATTTATATGCTAATTCCTCTTCATCATCAACATTTACTTTATAAATATTATGTTCATCTGCTATTTCTTCTAAAATAGGAGATAACATCTTACAAGGTCCACACCAATCAGCATAAAAATCAACTAAAACAATTTCTTTTGATTTTAAAACTTCTTCCTCAAATTCTGAACTTTTAATATATTTTAACACTATCTCACCTCCCAATAATTATTTATCAAATTTAATTATATAAATAATAGAATGAATTAACATAAATATACCTAATAACATATCAATTATATCATGTTCCAATATTGCTAATATCATTGCAATAGAGACTAACACTCCAATATAACCAGCTATCTTTTTTTTCTTAGTTGCATTTAAATATCCAACAACATGAAGTAAAACTATCAAACCATAATGTAATACTGTTATTACTTGAAATTGATAAATAGAAACATATACGGCTATAGCTAAAGATATAAACATTAATAATAGAAAATAGTTAACCATTTTTTTTTGAATATTATTTAAACTAACTGGCATATTTTCTTTTGAAGACTTTTTAACTTCTTCTTTGACACGCTTATCTTCTTTTACAGTCTTTACCCCATCAGGTCCAAAATCAAGTGCAGGATTATGTAAATTTTTAAGTAACTCTGGATCAATATTTTGTTCTATAGTATTAGATGAACCTTTTTTATTATTTTCAATTGATTTATTAAATTCATTATTAACACTACCACCATCAGCATTATTATTAATAAAACTATTATTATTTGATTCTACATTATTAACAGAAGTAAAACTATCTATTTTATCTCCAATATTTGAATTAGTAGTAGAACTAGCATTATTAGCTTCTATGTTATTATTAATAAAAGAAAAATTACTTTTATTTTCTTCATTTGAAGAAATATTTAAACTAGGTGTTTCTTCTTTAATTCTATTAGACATTTCTAAAAAAGGATTTCTAATATTATAATCTTGAGCATTACTACTATTTTCACTACAATATGGACAAGTTTTTAAACTATTATCATATGTTTTACCACATTTATCACACACTTTATTATCCATATAAAACACCTCTATTATATTATAAAATATTTTAATAAAAAATAAAATAAAAAAACTTTTATATATTTACATAAAAGTTCTAATAGTCAAATATTATTTGCTTATTTATTTTGATTTCATTTCGGTTTTGTTCTTTTCTACATTGCATTTACCACTTTTTAAATCATGATTTAATTTCATTTTTTTTATACCCCACTTTACAGTAGCACCAACTGCAATAAAAGCAGAAATAACTAAAGCACATAAATTTGGATTTGCAACTAAAGCATTCCAGGCAACTGAAACAACTCCAGAGGCTACTTTAATAATACCAGCAAGTTCAGGATGTAATACTGATTGTTGTCCAAGCCAAAACTGAAAAGTATCTTCTCCAACTCCTCCTAAAAAAACTGCTGCCCTATTTGTCATAATAAAAGTTACAACAGCCGTAACGCTTCCTTTATGAAATTCTAATAAATCTTTAAAAGATTTTTGTTCTTTACCATTTTTTAAAATAACTTCTTTATTAATATAAGTAATATTATTTTTATCTTTCATATAATCTCCTATCCATTAGAAATAATACCATCAATAACTTCATCAATATTATTCCATTCTTCATCAGATAATATTGGATTCAACTTAAATTCACTATCAAAAGGATTATAACAAGAAGCATATATATTTAAATTTCCAGAAGGACTATACGTATCATCAGTATAAACAACATAATTCTTGTCAAAATCACTATTATAAAAAGTTAATATAGTACTATATCTTTTTTCAATATCATTTTCAACCAAAACAAATTCACCTTTTTCAAGTTCACTTTGCATATATATCCTCCAAAAGAATTATAACACAAAAAAACTGATTTAAAATCAGTTTCTTCTTATCGACTTTTTTTCATAGATAATTCACCAGGAACAATTAAATTGTAATTTAAATCTCTTGTAATTTCATTACCATGCTCACTTAAATAATACAAACGAGTATCTGAATTATATGAAACAACAAATGCCTCGCCTTTTCTTAATAAAAAGGTTTTAAAATTAAGAAATAAATTTCTCAAAGATGAAGTAAACTTATGTTCTATTGAATTGTAAGGTGAAAAAATATCTTCATTTAAATCTTCACTAAAATTAGGAGATTCACTTTTAGAATATAGATATAATTCATATCTTTGAGAAATTTTAAATTGACCAAATCTTGATGAATATGAATCAAAATCCGATAAATAAGATTTGAAATTTCTCATAAGTTTTCCTTTCAACTAAAGTATATCACTTTAAAATTTAAAGGCAAGTACTCTCTAAATATTTTTTAGTTTCTTCAATTAAATATAAAGGAGTTGATGCTCCTGCTACAACACCAATAATGTCATTATCACTAAAAGAATAATTTTTAAGCTCATCAATAAATTCAATAAAATATACTACTTTACAATTGTCTATTGCTATATTATATAATTCCTTAGTATTTGAACTATTTTTACTACCAATAACAAGCATAACTGATGATTTTTTACTTAATGTTTCACATTCTTTTTGCCTATTCTCAGTAGCAGCACAAATACTTTTATCTATTTTTATCTCAATATTATTAAATTTTCTTATAATAGCATCACATAAAAAATCAAAATAACTACTTGAAAAAGTTGTCTGACTTATAACAAAAATCTTTCTTTTTTTTGATTTAGCAAACTCACTATAAGCAACATTTATATCGTCCTCATTTTCTACAACATAATAATCATTAATAATAAAACCAACAGTACCAATTGTTTCAGGGTGTTTTTTCTTACCAATTACTATAATAAATGATTCTTCTTTTTCTTTTAAAACTTTATTATGAATAAGTTTTACTTTACCACAAGTTAAATCTATTATATCCAAATTATGTTCTTTAGCATATTCATAACTACTAATGGGCTCTCCATGCGCTCTAAAAATAACTCGAGAATTATCTTTTATATCTTTTATATCATAAATAGTAGTCATTCCAATTGATTTTAAATATGAAATAACGTGTTCATTATGAATAATATCCCCTAAACAATATAAGTTTCCTTTTTTTAATTCTTCAATTGCTCTATTATATGTATAATTAACTCCAGCGCAAAAGCCCGAATATTTACCAACAACAATTTTCATAAAATCACCACCTAGAGTATATCATAAAAAAAAAGATAATCACTAGACTATCTTCTCCTATATGGGGCTTTATACACAAAAACTTTAGTTTTATAAGTTTTTAAACGAGGATCTTTAGAAACATTTACTTTATCATATAATTCTTTAGCAGCTTGTCGATTAATATTTATGCAACCATCACTGCCTTTCTTAATATAAATAGTTCCACCATATTTATTACGCCAATCGTCTGCGTCATGTAAAAATATATTAGTATGCCCCTCTTGTTTATCAATTGCGAGTCTCATAGCATATTTAACAAAATGTCCAGACATTGTTGTATCTAGTATTTTTTTATCTATATTATACAAATTTAATGGTGTTGGTGAATTAATAGAATGCCCTGTAACAGTTTCTATAGACATATCATATGCTCCATTTACATATAATGTACAAAGTTGTGAAGTAACATCTACTCCAATTGCTATATCACCTAAAAATTTACCATCTTGTTTTTTTAAATATCCAGAACCATAATATTCAGAATTAATTAAATAATAATTTTCTCCTATATTATATATTTTACAAAGTATAGGTTGAGGAATCTTTTTCATAGGTTGCTTAAACTCTTTATCAGCATAAATGTATGCTTCATCGGTAACTGCTAAAACCCCATTAACAGTATTTGTACACATTTCTTTCATACCACTATCAACATACTTACCAGAAACATATGCTTTATGTCCACCAAGTAATACTTCATACCATCCATTATCCAACATGCAAGTATATTGTATACTTTCACCTTTTAATAGTGTATGCAAAAATTGACTATCTTTTTTTGGTTCTTTTCTGATATTAACATTTGACTTAGCAGTAACTACAGGAACTATTTCCATATGAAGCCCTTCAGTATCTAATTCAGTATAATTAGAAGATACATAACCAATATATCCTTTATATTTTACTTTATACCAATCATTTTCAGTAATATCGACATATTCTAAAACATCTCCAACACCAAGCACACCTAAAGGCTCACTGTTAGCACTATTACTAGTTCTAACAACAACTGTCTCCTTTGCTCTAATTATTTCCATATTATTATCATCTTCTATTTGCTTCTCAAACATACTAAAATACTTAGACTTAACAAATGCCTCTTGTCCTTTATAAATTACTTCATACCATCCGTCATTGGTACTGCCAATACATTCTAATACATCATCTCTATTTAATTTATCAAGAATTTGACCATTATCTACGCTAGGTTCAGCTCTAACATTTACATTTGTTCCAAGACATACAACATATTTTTTTTTATTTTGAATAGGTCTTTGAGTTTCTAAAGGTATCTCTTCTACTACTTCTTCAACATTTTTTAAATTTTCTAAACTATTTGTAGGAACAACAACTGATTCTACATTACTAACAATTGTAGCTTCTACATTTGGAGTCCAAACAGGGAATTTTTCAATTTCCTTTTTATTTGATGAACATCCATTTAAAAGGATAATTCCACCAATCAATAATGGTATTATTTTCTTCTCTGAAACAGATAGATTATTAAACTTCATCCTCTATCCCCCCCAATTAATAAAAAGATGTCAAAATTATAATACAAAATGTAAAAAATGTCAAGTAAAAGTAAAGTCTACTTATTTACACAAAGAATTAAATAAATCTAAATTGTTAAATCTAATAATAGATTCGTCCTGTAATACAATTTCATACAAATCACTTTCTCTAACTTCTTTAATTTCAGATAATTTTATAGAAAAAATAACCTGCTTTATTTTAATATTACTAGAAGCATGAGCACCATTCAAATTATCCATTAACATGTCATCTACATAATCAAGAAATAAAATTCTTTTATTCGTTACTGCAACACTAATGACCTTTTCATTATCATTTTGACTAACCATCACATCATCAAATACAGAAACAAGACTTTCTCCAGCAATAAAATTAAAATTATACATTTTCCCTCCTTTATATATTATTTTTTTATATTTTTATAATCCAATAAAAATTCTCTAAAAACTTTTTTTAAATCTTCATAAGAAAGCAACTCTTCTGCTTCGTTAAAACTACACCATTTATATTTTTCAATTTCCTCCTGTTGCATCATAACATTATCTTGTGAAACAGTAGCCTGAAAGAAAATAACTTCTTTTTCAATTTTATTATCTACTAAATATTTTATAACATACCTCTTGCTATCATCAATTATTGTATCAAGACCAACTTCTTCCAAACATTCTCTATGAGCTGTTTCAACTTCTTTTTCATTTTTCTCAACATGACCTTTAGGAAATCCCCAAAAGTTCCTATTCTTTTCATATATCAAAAGAACCTTATCATCTTTTACTATAATACAACCACAACTTTTTTCCTTAATTAAATTCATACTACCACATCCTAAACATCTATAACTATAATATCAAAAAAAAGACTTATTTAAAAGTCTTTTTACTAATATAATCCACTATTATCTAACAGTAAGTCTTTTTTATTATATTTTTCCAATCCTTTTATAACTTTATTCTTATATTCAATTGGAATTCCAAGTAAAATAGAAGGCATCTCTTTAGGTAAAAAAGTAATTGAATATTTACTTATCATCACATATATAATATTATCCCACTTAATTAATATTTCATCTCTATCATTTATTTTTTTTATACCATTTTCATTAATTTCTATGGTATTACTACATCTATCATTCATATAAATATTAAGATTTCTTTTAAGTCTTAATATATAAATACTATAAGCAAATATAAAATAAGAAAAGATAGATAAAATAACAATATCAAAATAGTCATAATTATCAAGAGCTATATTAATTACAATAAGAACTACAACTACTATAGACATAATTAAAGTAGTAAGATAAAGATTCATTAAATTTTTAGCTCTTAATTTTATATTATTAATAAATCTTTTATAAAAAGAAGTAATATAAAAGAACTCATAATAATAGTTTTTATTTCCTTTTTCACATTTAAATTTCATAAGTACTTCACCTACTCATATTTATCTTTAAAATATTCAATCAATGGTTTAGCATCTAATTCTTTTCCACATATTCTTTTAGCTACTTCATTAACATTATAAGCACCACCATACTTGTGTATATTTTCATTTAAAAATTTAGTAATTGTTTTAATATTACCACTTTCTAATAACTTATCTACATTACCTACTTTTTTATTTATAATATCAAAAAGCATTCCATCAAAAATTGAGCCCAATAAATATGAAGGAAAATATCCAAAAGAACCATCAGACCAGTGCATATCTTGTAAAATTCCTTCACTATATGTAGAACTAGATATTCCCATATATTCCTTATATTTATTATTCCATATTTCAGGTAAATCATCTAGATTAATATCTCCATTAAATATTTCACGTTCTATTTCATATCTAATAATAATATGAAGACAATAAGTTAATTCATCAGCTTCTGTTCTAACCAAAGATACTTTAGGATCATTAAAACAAGATACAAATTCATCAATAGGTAAATCTATATTTAAGTATTTTTTTATATCATCATATATTGGTACAAAAAAACTCTTTCTTCTTCCTAAAATATTCTCAAAAAATCTAGATTGAGACTCATGTAAAGCATATTTATCTACTTCATAAGTTTCATAAATTGAAAGATTATCCCCTATATTTTGGTCAAATATTCCATGTCCTCCCTCATGAACTATTGTACTTATTGAATCAATTGGCTTATCTCTATTAGAAAAAGTAATTCTAACATCATTTTTATTTAATTTAGTAGTATAACCATGAGTATATATTCCAAGTGCTCCTCTATTATTATCAAAGCCAATATAATCAAGTAAATATCTTGCAAAAGAAATAAACTTACTATCATCTAAATGTACTTTAACTGGTTTAATCTTTTTATTTTTAAGATTTTTAACTATTGGAATAATGCCCTTTTTTAATTCATTAAATAATTTATCAATCATTTCACTAGTAATACCTTTTTCATAATCATTAAGCATACAATCATACAAATTATTACTATCTGGATACATATATTTATAGTATTTTCTTGTATAAGAAATTACATCTTTTAAATATGGTTTAAAACTATCATAATCATTATTCTCTTTAGCAGAAACCCAGCAATTTAAAGAATTATTTCTAAGTTTGCAAAATTCTTCATAAAAATCTTTAGGTACTCTTTTAAACTTGTAATAATTATCTCTCAAGTCATTAATATATATTTGTTCTTCATTAGATAAAAATGAAAATTCATCACTATTAATTAAGTTCTCAATTAATTTAATATATTCATCACTAGTAATTAAATCAAAAGATTCCATTTCATACTTTGTAGATACATTAATTAAATAATCATAACTTTTTTTTGGAGCAACGGTATCCATTTCCCATCTTAAAGTAGTAACTAAATAATTAAGTTCTCCTATTTTTTTTAAATATTCTAATAATTTTTCCTTGTTCATATGTTCTCCTCACTATAAATAGTATACCAAATAATTATTAATATATTGACAAAAAAAATAATATCTTAAATAATATATACTTGGTGATAAAAATGTTATATTGTTTACTAAGTTTAATATGTTGGGGAGTAGCAGATTTATTCTATAAAATAGGAAACAAAAACGAAAAAGAAAAATATTCTAACTTAAAAACAGGAGTAATCGTTGGATATGTAATGGGATTACATGCAACAATTTATATGATAGTTAATAACCTTAATATTAATTATTTAGACATATTAAAATATTTACCTGTATCTCTTTGTTATATTGCAAGTATGGTTATTGGTTATAAAGGATTGAAATATATTGAATTATCTATATCAAGCCCAATTCAAAATACATCAGGAGTTATCACTGCAATATTATTATTATTATTTTTTAAAGAAAAATATGATTTACCAGTATATCTAGGAATAATTTTAGTATTTATAGGAATTTTAATTGTATCAATTAAAGAATACAAAGAAAATAGAAATTTTGACATAAAAATATACAAAAAGAAACTAAAGATATTAGCTATAATATTACCACTAATGTATTGTATACTTGATGGGCTAGGTACATTTTTAGATGCAATATATCTAGATAAAATGGAACTTATAAGTGAAGATTCAGCACTACTTTCATACGAATATACATTTTTCATATATGGAATTATAAACTACATATTTTTATCAATTAAATCAGAAAAACTAATAGAAAAAGCAGATGGAAGTAAATTAATTGCGGCAATACTTGAAACAGCAGGACAATTCTTCTATGTATTTGCAATGGCAAATGATTCTGTAATTGGTGCAACAATTATTGGATCATACTTCCTACTAGCATTATTACTTTCAAGAATTTTCTTAAAAGAAAAATTGTGTGTACAAAAATATATAGGAATAACAATTACTTCAATCGGAATAATAATACTCTTAATACTTGGTATCTAATAAAACTTTATCTAAAATGATAAAGTTTTCTTTTTAAGCTAAAAAATATTTACAAATTCTTTATTTTTAATGATAATATAAATGAATTTATTAAAAAGGAGGAAAGACTATGGAAGAAGAAAAAAAATATTCAATTGAAGAATTTGAAGAAATATTATCTTCAAAAAAACTAAGTGATGCAAAAAATATACTTAAAGAAATGAATGAAGTTGATATTGCCGAATTTATTCAGGAATTACCAAAAGAAAAGCTTGTACAAGCGTTTAGGTTACTTCCTAAGTCGATAGCTTCCGATGTTTTCGTAAATATGGATGAAGATGTTCAAATGAGACTAATAACTTCATTAACTAATAATGAAGCAACATCAATAATAGAAGATATGTTTACAGACGATGCAGCCGATCTTTTTGATGAAATGCCAGCTGTAATGGTATCTAAACTACTAAATGGAGTATCAAAAGAAACAAGAACACAAATTAATAGATTATTAAAATATCCAGATAATTCAGCTGGTTCCTTAATGGCAATGGAATATATACACCTAAAAAAAGGATTAACTATAAAAGAATCAATAGAAAGGATAAGAAAGCAAAAAGATGATTTTGTTTCATACGACTCTTGTTTCGTAACAGATAATGAAAGAAAACTTTTAGGTTATGTAACAGTAAAAGATATCATAATAAATGACCCAAATACACTAATAGATAACATAATGCATGAATGTGAGCATTCAATTAATACACTAACTGACCAAGAAGAAGTTGCTAATATATTTAAAGATTATGACTATTCTACTCTACCAGTTGTAGATATGGAAGATAGACTTGTTGGGGTAATAACAATTGACGATATTGTCGATATAATAGAAGAAGAAACAACTGAAGATATTGAAAAAATGGCCGCTATTACACCTAGTGATAAACCATATATGAAAACAGGAGTATTTGAAACTTGGAAAAAACGAATTCCTTGGTTATTACTTTTAATGATAAGTGCAACATTTACAGGACAGATAATAACTCATTTTGAAAATGCCTTATCAACATATGTTATTTTAACAGCATTTATCCCTATGTTAATGGATTCAGGTGGTAATGCAGGAAGTCAGGCATCTGTATCAGTAATAAGAAGCCTATCGCTTGATGAAATCGAATATAAAGATTCATTTAAAGTGTTATGGAAAGAATTTAGGGTGGCCATTTTATGTGGAATAACTCTAGCTATAGCAAATTTTGCTAAATTAATGTTAATAGATAATGTTGGAGTAAAAATTGCACTAGTAGTATGTTTAACACTTGTAGTAACTATTCTTATTGCTAAATTAATTGGAAGTTTTCTCCCAATAGTAGCAAATAAGCTAGGTTTAGATCCAGCAGTTATGGCTAGCCCATTTATAACAACACTTGTAGATGCCGCATCTCTAATTATTTATTTTAGATTTGCATCATTATTACTAGGAATATAAAAAACTTGAATAATCAAGTTTTTTTTTACTAATATATTATTTTCTTTTTCTTAGAGTACAAATCAACCGCTTTTAAAATATCATTTTTTGAATCTATACCATAATAAAAATAGC
Source organism: uncultured Erysipelotrichaceae bacterium (assembly GCA_902767365.1). Classification (GTDB taxonomy): domain Bacteria; phylum Bacillota_I; class Bacilli_A; order RF39; family UBA660; genus RUG13868. The sequence continues at coordinate 22,007 of CACXGX010000072.1, read as the reverse complement.
AAGGAGTATCTGTTAAAACAACTATACTATATTTACCAATTACTATCCCTTTTATTTTCTTCCAAGGAAAAATCATTTTTATACCATAAAATGAATCATCATGTATTCCCTCTTCATCAAAAACATTAAAAGAAAATTTTCTATGATTTTTTACTTTTCTCAAATAGAAAAATATATAAATATGATTAAATAATAAAGGTAATAATGATAACAAAAGAAATAAAAAAGATAAGTTATAATATAATACAAAACATAATATAATAACTAACAATAAAAAAGAATTAATTATACTTGTTTGTAAAAAAGTAACTGTTTTAGATTTTCTCTTTTTTAAAACAATTCTTTTATTTTGAGCAATTCCCCTTGCTTCACTATAACATTTATATATATTTTTAGATAAACAAGAACCTATCTTCATATTAACTACCTTCCTATTAAATAGTATAACATAAAAAAGATAGAAAAAAGAATTAATAATAATTATAATATATTAAAGAAGTGATATTATGGATGAAAAAAAAGAATTAATAGACTACATTGAATTCATGATTAATACAGAAAAAGAAGAACTCTTAAGGATAGCACTTGAAAGCATAGAAACATATATTAAAAGTACCGTAACTTTTGGATTTACAACAATTAATCATGAATGTTTAACAATAATAAAAGATATGTTTAATATTATCTCTAAAGAAAGAAAATTATTAAAACATATATTAAAAAATATAAATAGAATTGACATAAATTATACATGGGATACGATAACAACACTTGATGAATTAAATGAAAGAACATATGATTCATATGAAAAAATACTAGATAATATAGAAATTGCCTGTGAAACCAGAAATAAAAATAGAATTATTAAACCTAATAAAAAAATAGATAGTTTAATAACAAATGAAGAATATGAAAAACTAGTTTTAAAATTAACAGAAAAAAAAAGAAACTAGTTTTTTTCAATATTTAAGCCATAACTAGTATCAATAAATTTAATATCAAGATTATTACACTCTTCTTCTATTTCTTTACTCATCAAAACAAGTTTTTTACATATATCAAGAAGTTCTTCATCAGTTCTACTATAAGACCAATCTTTTTCTGTATCATATTTCCTAATAATATTAAACTTTTCTCTAGGATCAATATTTGGATATCCTAAATAATAAATATCCCATTTATCTTTATTCAAATACTTTATTATATCTCTAGGTAATATATGAGCAGAATCTATAATATACTTTTCCTCACTAAAATTCATAATATCAATAACTCTACTTAGAAATATACCTAATTTATTACTACTATTTTTATCAATAACTACACTACTTTTAATACCCAATTCTGGAAAATTACGTTTTAAAGAAGAGACAAAATAATCAAGTGGAATATAATTGTACTCCCCTTTCTTCTTAAAATAATTAGCCAAGGTTGATTTGCCACTTCTTGCAACACCAGCAATAAAAATATTTTTCATAAAAAAACCTACTTAATTAACAAATACGATTTTATATCATTATCTAAATGAGATATAAAATATTCACCATCACTCATATTACCAACAATAGAACCATAATGAATTGGAATTACTACTTTTGGTTTAATAAAGTTTGTATAAAATATAGCTTCTTCCTTATTCATTGTATACGTTCCGCCAATAGGTATAAACAAAACATCACATTTTACTTCTCTTGCATCGACAGTATCATCAGTGTCTCCCATAACATAATAAGAGAGATTATCAAGATAAATAATATATCCTAACCAGTTATTATCTTTAGGATGAAATTGTTTACTATTATTATATGCTCTTATCGTATCAAATCTAATTCCAATATCATAACTATTTAAAGGTTCAACAGGATAAATAGTATAATTAGAAAAAGAAGAAAATACTTCATCATATATAGATTTAGGAACAATTATCATTGAATTATCCTTAATAACTTTTCTAATACTTTCAACATCATAATGATCATAGTGATTATGAGTAATAAAAATATAGTCAGCATCATGATACTCAGTATCAATTTTAAACGGGTCAAAATAAACAATTTTACTTTTCTTAATTTTTATACTACTTTGACTAAATACTTCAATATTACTTTCCATATAATCTCCTATAACTTTAATAATTTTCTTAACAATATATTATCATACTTTTTTTCATCTTCATTATTTAAATCAACATCGTTAGTTCTATCACTAAGAGGGAAAATATTATGAACTTCCCATTCTACTATCATTGACTCACGTGTTCTTTCCCATGGGCTTGGATCACATTCTTCATATTTACATAACACTTCTATTATATCATTTCTATCTTCTTTATCATTAACTCTATAAGAATTAAGAATTTTCATATTTGGACATTCACTAAATCTTTGATCAAGAACTAAAATATCATCTATTGAAACGTTTTCAAGACTTAATAGTTTTTTTAAAGAACCAATATATATATTACCCTTACTATATCTTCCAAAAGCCTCGCTACTATCTTCATATATCTCATAACTAGGATGGTACTTATAATCTACTCCATAATATGTAAGAAAAGCCAAAATAGAACCAATAGCAAGCAATCTTTTAGTTTCCTTTTTCATACCATCACCACACCTTTTAATTAAAAAGAGATTATTTATGTGATCTCTTTTCTTCTTCATGTATAATATCTTTCAAATGATAAAAAGCAAGTTTATTACCACTACTTTGTATAATTTGGTTATCGATTAAATACTTCAATTCATCAAAGGAAAAAAGATCATAATTAATATATTCATCACTATCTAGTTTTTGAGAAGACTTTTTCACTGCATTATCTACATATACTATATATATTTTAGAACTTTCCGTACCAATATTAGGAATCATAGAATCAATAATTTTAGCACTATTAGAAACATATCCAGTCTCTTCTTCTACTTCACGTAAAGCTCCAGTTAAAACATCCTCAAAAGGTTCAATATATCCACTTGGAAACTCTGCACTAACAATATTATTGATTCTATTTTGAAATACTATTAAATACTTATCTTCAGTAGTCCTAGTAATAATAATTGCAGCATCTTTACCATCATTTTTAGAAATACTCTCTTTATTAATTAATCTACCATCAGGTAATTTATAACATTCTTCAAAAACCTTTATAAAGCCACCATCAAACGCCAATTTTTTATGAATAAGCTCCCCTTTAGTAGAAGAAATAATTTTATCTATTCTATCCTTTATCATACATAATAACCTTCTTAACTCTATCTTATCATATTATTTATAAATATTTTAAATATTTAACTATTAAATTATCCTTTTTAGTATGATTAACTACTCCAACAAATTTAAATTTACCTACTCTTCTTATACTAAATATATCATTCTCTTTAAGTATATAAGAACTCTTATTTAAAATATTATAATTTAATATAACCTCTTTATTTTTTATTATTTCTAAAACATTATTGCGATTAGTACCAATAATTTTTGATAATATATTATCTATTCTAAGACTAGATACTATTATTTCATTTTCCAAATATTTTCTTTTATAATCTTTCATATAATCAATTGATATTTCTTCCAATACAATCTTAGAAGATCCAATACTAATTAAATTATCTTTAATAAAGTTTTTCAAATCGCTCATAATATAAAAATAATAATTAAGAGAATCAACAATTATATCTCCTAAATAACTTGGCGAAACATTCAAAGATAAAATACTACCAAGTATATCTTGATGCCTTAATAAAGAATATGAATGAATTTTAAAAAGAGTAACATCAGGTAAAGCATCCCTATATATTATTACTTTTTCACTATCTACATATGGATAATATACCTTGTAAAAAACGCCTTTAAGTTTTGATTTAACAAGAAGAAACTCATTTCCATCAAGAAAAAGAGTATTCTTATAATTTAATACTTTTTCTACACTATTTTCAATTTTATAAATATCTGCTTTCATATAAAAATTATAACATATAAAAAAGTAAATTACTTAACATAATTTACTCACTTTTTTTAACATTAAAGCACTAAACAACAATAATACTAAATAATATAATTCATATGTGCTTTTACTAGAATACTCTATATCTGTATGAGGAACATAATCATTAAAATTTATAATATAAGGATTATCTTTTGTACCATCACCAGAATTAATATAAGCATTATTTTTAATTGATAAATAAGGTCTTGCTCCAGCCATATATGTTATCAAATTATCATTAATGCTGTTTTTGGTATTAGGATACATAAGCTTATTAGGAGCATACGGACTCATACTCCAATATGAAACATTGATAAAAATATATGGGACATTTTCTTGTAATTCAGGAGTTATAGTCTTAAGTTTACCACCTGCTAAAGTTAAATCAGAAGCATTAATAATCCCAACTGGGTATTTTAACAAACCATTACCAGTAGAACTATTCACCGTATAGGAATATTCTTTTGGACAATTAAGGCTTGGAGGATTATTTCCTGAATATAACTCATCTCTAATTAAATAAGCATTAACAACACCACTAGTTAAATCATTACAAAACGGAGAATCCTCTATATTATCAAGATAATTTAACATATTTTTAGAAAACCATTCATCTACTTTACTTTTAATTGTAGAATCAATAATATTATTTGATTCATCTAAATAAGCATATTGTAAATACGTCTTATTATTACTTTCTCCATAAGATACCTTTCCAATATGTAAATCATCAAGATTATTATTACATTTATAATTATCATGGTATCCTGCATAAATCATTTTAATTCCACCAGTATCTGTGGTTCTAACAATTTGAAAACAAAAATCACCTAAAATAACAAAATTATTCTGTATATTACCTCTAAAATATACAATAGGATACTTATTATTTTTTGAATTAGAATATATATACAATCCTAATCCATTGGTATTTTTTTCTTCGCCTTTAATATTACTTGAAGGTAATGAAAAATCAATACCATCTTTTTTTACATAAGTACTTTTAGTATTATCATAAACTGCATTGTCTAAAAGATGATCATATAATTTCTCCATTGCATTTACTTTTAAACAACTAAAAAATAAAAATAAAATAAAAATATATTTAACTTTTTTCATAATCAACCTCATTAATAGATTGCCCAAATTAAAAAAAATTAAACAAAAAAAAGAAAAGAACTTAATCTTTTCTATTTATTAAAAGAGCAATAATTGGATATATTTCTAATCTACCTAAAAGCATTCCAAGTGACATAGCAATTTTAGAAACATCACTAAATATATTAAAATTAGGTATATCAAAATATAAACCTACATTACCAAAAGTAGTAAAAACTGCATTAATAGATGTTTCTAAAGGAAGTCCATCAAGTCCAACTACAAATAGTATTAGTAGAATTAAAATAATATATAAAAACATAAAACTCTTTGTACTATTTAATGTTTCTTCTTCTACTTTTTTTCCTTCAAAAGTAATCGTTTTAACACAATTAGGATGAACCATTTTCTGAATATCTCTTTTTATTATTTTAAATATTAAGACTAAACGGGCAACTTTAAATCCACCACAAGTGCTTCCCGCACATGCTGAAACAACCATAATAAATAATAACCAAATTCTACATATTGTTGGATAAACATTAACATTACTTATACTATAACCAGTACTAGATATAAACGAACTAGCATTAAAAAAACCATTTAATAAGGCTTCCCCTACACCATTAAAAAGAGACAAAGAATTAATAAACAATAAAAATACTGTAAATAAATATAAACCAGTATATACTTTTAATTCTTCGCTTTTAAAAATAGATTTAAAATTTTTTAACAATATTAAAAAATAAATATTAAAATTAACTCCAAACAAAAACATAAATAAAGCTACAATAGATTTTGCAAATACAGAATAAGTACCACAACTAGTTACAAGTGGACTAAATCCTCCAGTACCAGCAGTACCCATAGAAATTAAAATACTATCAAACACTGGCATTCCACCAATTAATAATAAGATAATTTCAATAATTGTTAACCCAAAATAAATACCATATAAACAATATAATGTTTTTTTAATGCTAGGAAATAATTTAGAAACAGTAGGTCCAGGCATTTCAGCCTTTAAAAGATACATTGACTTATCATTCTTAGCAAGTGGGATAATAGCCATTGCAAAAGCAAGAACACCCATACCACCAATAAAATGCATAAAATCACGCCAAAACAATATACTTTTTGAAAGTATTTCAGGATTATCAAAAATTGTTGCACCAGTAGTAGTAAATCCAGAGATTGACTCAAATAAAGCATCAACAAAAGAAATTTTCGTATCGACCATTATAGGAAAAGAACCTATAATACTTATAAAAATCCAAGATAAAGTAACTATTTTAAAACCATCTCTTGCATATAAATACTTCTTTTCAGTTTTCATTTTTCCAAGTAAAAAACCAAGTAAAATAGTAAAAAAAGAACATATTAAAAATGAATATGTAAACTCTTTAAAAAATAATCCAACAACAAATGGTATCAAAAGTAAAAATGAATATCCAACTAATACTTTACCAATATATTTATATATTAACTTATTTCTCATATTCTACACCAAAATATCATTTAAATCTTTAATATTATTTTCTTGAGAAGTAACAATAATAAGATCATCTTTTTCTTTTATTTCATCATTACCTGTTGGGAAAATAATATTTCTTCCCCTCAATATAGCTACAACCAAAATATCATTAACAAGTTTTAAATTTCTTAATTTAACATTTAAACCTTTAAAACCATGTTTAACATTATATTCCAACATTAAAAATTTATCTTCTCCAAATTTATATATAGATTCACAACTACTATTACTACTATTTTGCATTGCTCTAATATATCTAACAATTTGATTACATGCAATTTTATGAGGTGTTACAACAGTATCAATATCCGCTCTTTCTAACACACCATCAAGATTAATATGATTAACTTTAGCAATAACTGTAGGTATATTAATACCTTTAGCAAACATAGAATGAACGATATTTTCTTCGTCTATATTATTAAGTGATACAAAAGAATCATAATTTTCAATTCCTTCTTCATATAATAAATTTTGATTAGAAACATCTCCATTAATAACTAAAACTTTAGGTAATAACTCACTTAATTCTCTACATCTTCCTTCATTAATTTCAATAATTTTAACATACATTCCCATCTCAATTAACATTTGAGCAAGATAAACACCAGTATTAGAACCTCCCCCAATCAAAACCTTTTTTGTCTTCTCTAATACCAAATTTACAAACTGCAAAAATGATAATATTTGATCTCTTGTACCAGTTATATATATTTTATCTCCTAATTCAAGTTTCTGATTACCTTTAGGAATAATTGTTTCATTATTTCTTTCAATTGCACAAATAATAACTCTCTTCTTTAATTTTTTAGACAACCCAGTAATAGTTAAACCTATTAAAGGGCTTTTCTCTTTAACCTTAATAGAAACCATTGATACTCTTCCCTTAAAGAAAGAAATAGAGTCTAAGGCACTAGGAATACTTAAAATTCTTGCTATATGAGCTGCTGTCATATATTCTGGATTAATCGTCATAGAAAGGCCCAAATCTTCCTTAAGCAAATTAATAGAAGAAGAATACTCTGGAGTTCTAACACGAGCTATAGTTTTCTTAACTCCTAATTTTTTACCTAAAAAACAACACATAATATTTTTTTCATCTTTATCCATAACACTAATCAATAAATCAGCATCACGTACACCAGCATCTAAAAGAATATTAGAATCTAAAGCATTACCATTAATATAATAAACATCTTCATTATTAACTAATGCTTTATTATCAAATACTCTATAATCTATAATAGTTATTTCATTCCCATCAAGAGATAATTCCTTAGCAAGGTATTCTCCAAGTTTACCAACACCAGCGATTATTATCTTCATAAATACACCTCTCTAACCTTAAAAAAAGAGCCAAAGCTCTTATTCTTTATATGCAGGATTATCCATTGTTATAGTTATATCTTCACCAATATAAAACTTTAATTCCTTCTTATCAGTTGGAACTAAGAACCCAGCATAACCTTTCAAAGTTTTACCACTTCCAATAAAAGAATCAACAACAGACTCATATTTAGCTTTACCCTTAACAACTTCTTCAAAACCAGCAGACAACTCTATACTACATTTTTCAACATTTGTATCATCTGCAGTTAATTGAATCAAAGAATATCCACTCAAACTATAATCATCCAAATTTTCAACACTAAAATGGAATGCTATTTTTTGATATCCCTTTGGAGTATTATGTTGTTCAAAATGATCTGAATGATATTCAAACAACTCATACCCATCTAATATAACATTCATCTTCTTTGTAGAAGCCATTTCATTATATTTTACAACAACTTTCTCATCTTCTACAACAGGTTCTTGAATTTTATTATCATTCTTTTCAATAATTGTATTATTGTTATTTATATTACTTCTATTATTAAAATTGCGAAATATTTGGAAGAAAACAGTTCCAAATATTGTTATAAAAATAATAAAGAAGAAAATTATAAAAATTGATCCAATCTTTCTATTCCCCTGAACAAAAGTATTTAAAGTCTTTAAAGCTTCATCTTTTTCTTCTTTTTCTTTTTTCTCTTGTTCTTCTCTATATTTTTTAATTACATTACTACAATTTGCCCCACATTGTGGACATTTAACATCATCTTCACTTATCAAAGTATGACAATATTCACATTCAATATTCTTTTTACTCATATTTAACTCCTATACATATATATTATAAAACATCTAGTAACTTTAATCAAATATCTATTTAAATAAGTACTTATAATAATCAGTTTCTAAAATTAATTTAGCAATATTTAATCTATTATTAACTAACGTGTTTATATTATTTACATAATTATCAGGTAAATCTGTCTCTCCTACAAATTTCTTTGAACCAGCAAAATATGTTCCTTTATCTGTTACCCAACTATGATTTCTCATTATTGCAATTCCTAAAGAATCGGATAAAATATCCCTACCAGTAAACAATCTAGAATCATAATCCACACCGAATAAATTATATACTGTTGGTAATACATCACTTGACATACAAGGTTTAGCTATATGTGTATCTTCCATTTTACTATTCCATAATATTAACGAATTATGATTTACCTCTACTACTTCATCTCTTTTATAATTAGATAAACTATTAATTGAATTCATATCAAGTTCATATGGATAATGATCAGCTAATAAAACAATTACAGTATTATCAAGTTTACCTGCTTTTTCAAGTTCATTTAATAATCTTTCAAGAGCTCTATCAAGTTCAATTTGAGTAGCAACATATGCTTTAGCATTTTGTCCAACACTTAAATCTTTAACTTCATTCTTATGTTTAGAAGCCATTGAATTATCACTAAAAGTATAAGCAAAGTGTCCAGATACTGTCATATAATATGCTAAAAATGGTTTATCACTATTAATATAATCAGGAATTGTAACTTGCATCATTTCATCATCGCTTTGTGGCCATCTTTTACAATTCATTCTTTTTTCAAGTCCATTGTAGCATCCTAAATAATTAGTAAAACCTTGACTCTTTAAATATTTATGTCTATCTTGGAAAGTATATGAATTATCATGATATGCATAAGTATTATAACCAAGATTTCTAAAAACAGTTGCAAGACCATATGGAAAATAGTTATTACCAGTTCTCCATCTTTTTAAAATAGAGGAATCAGGATATAACCCAGTTAATGATTGAAATTCTCCACCAATCGTTGATAAAGCATTAGGGGTATAATAATTATCAAATATTAACCCAGAATGAGTAAGTTTATAAAGTGTTGGAGTAAGATCTTTAGAAACACCTATCTGATAAAAACTTTCAGCAGTAATATAAACTAAATTATAACCTTTAAATAAACCAGTATATTGATTTTTCATCGTACCATTATCATTTGCAACATACAAATTAATCTTTTTAATACTAGAAGATGAAGTTTGTTTATCTAAATTCAATTTTACAGTATTAGGCTCATATACAACTGGTTCTTCAACCGGATCATCAACAGGCTTCTCAACTGGTTTCTCATCTTTTCCAATACTATCCATATCAATAAAATCTATTTTTTCTGGAACAAATCCAAATAATAATCTTCTAAAATCAATTAAATAACTATTAACAATACCAAACTTATTTATATTTAATGATATTTCATCGACATTATAATATAAATCATAAGCCCCATTGATTACACCTTTACTAGAATAAATATCAAAATAAAATAAAGGAATACTTAAAGCAAGAAAAATAACAAATATTAAATAATTAAATTTATTATTCATATTAGCACCAATTTTTTTATGAAATATTACATACAAAATAAATGGTAACATAAATACTAAAATATTAAATATATTACTAAAAATTGCTGAAAAAGTCTTCCCCATAAAACTAGTAATTTGATCACTTAAGCCCAAATTATTAAGAGAAAAATATACTTTAAAAACATCATAAAAAACACATTGAATTGAAAACAAAACTCCTAATATCAATAAAATAAAAGATGTATTAAAATAATTAATTTTCTGTTTAAATATATTAGATAAAATAGAAAGAAAAGACGATAATATAATATCAAAAAGTAAAATAAAAAGAATATTATCTAATTCAATTTTACTTTTCATAATTATAATAAAAGATAATTCTAAAAATAAAATAATTAAAAACCATAGAGATATCTTCTTAATACTATCAAATAAACTTTCTTTAAAACTAACATTTTTTTTCATATAATACACTTCCTACTACATTCCTTATATATTATAACACAAAAAAAAAGAAAGTAAATTATTACTTCCAATCTTCATACCAAATAACACCATCACTATTAATAAGTTTTTTAAGTTTTAAAGATTAATCTAAATAACCTTTTCACTTTTTAATTCTTTATACTAAACGAAATAATATTACTCTTTTTTACTAGAATAATAATCATCTACAATACGTTTCATTTCAAAAATTAAACTATCTAGTTCTTCATTCATATTCCAAACAGCATCTTCACTTAAAACTCCTGCTTTTATTTTTTCTATTTTATTATTTTCATATGCTTCTTTATCTTTAAACCAATTTTTACTTCCATAATATTTATTTAATAAAACAATATTCTTTTTATTAGATTTAAAAATCGACAAATCTTCTTCTATTGTTTTTAAAATTAATATAATACTATCTAATCTTTCTTCATTTTTATTTATTCTATCTATCATAAAACACCAAACTAAAAATATTTATCAATATATTTTTTAACATCTATATTTAAATATTTATTAGATTTATTATCAATTTCTTTTAATAATTTATTTCCAACTTTATATGCCATATCATAATCTTTTTTACTTATAATTTTATTAAGTAGAGCATCTTCAAGTTCATCTTCATCACAAAAATTATTTATATTATCTTCAGGATAATGAACAATATCAAGATATAAATCAATATAATAAGGCATTTTATAAAGAACACCATTTTCTAAAGTAATATCTATATAATAATCAATAAACTTCTTTTTATCATCATAATAGTATCTAATATTATAATTTTCATTCAAAGGAGTTAATTCTACAACATAATAGTTATTATCAATATATACTTTCTCATTACCTTTTAAATCTACAAGAGAAAATGTATCACTCATCTTTTTATACTTTTTTATAGTAATAAATAAATCTTGTTCTTTAACAATAACAATATCATAATCAATAGCTTCTCTCATATATGTATTAGAAGTAAATTTTCTTCTACTTATCATATATTTTTTCTTCATATAATCACTTCCTTTAAACCATGGACAAATTTTTATTTCATTATTATTATTTATTATTCTTTTCTTCTATTGCTTTTTTTATAACTCCCTTAATATATTGATCTTTTCCATAAGTATATTTAGTTCTATCATCCTTATATTTTTCATATAATTCCATTTTTAAATCTTCATAACGTTTTCTTTCATCTTCATGTGAATTTAAATAATCTCTAAACATAATAGATGTTATACCATTCATATCACCTGTTTTATAAACATGAATAAATGCTTTAACTTTACCATCTTCTTCTTTTCTAATTAAATAATCTCCCCCCATAGTAGGTTCTTTTTTTACTGTATAAGTTTCACTTTCAACATTTTTTTCAGTATACCTTTTAAAATCATCCAAGTCATCTGTTTGAATAAGAATATCTATAATTGGTTTTGATTTAATATTTTTTATACTTGTACTTCCAACATGATCTATTGATTTAATTTTATCTTTATAAATATCTAATAACCTATTTTTTTCTTCTTCATAAATACTAGTATAATCTTCTCTATAATCCATTAACTCTAAATACCCTTTTTTTAACCCAACATTTTCCATAAATACCTCCATAAATATTATATCAAAAAAAATAACAATTAATTGTTATTCATAATTATTTAATTAAATCTCTGCAAGTATCTAATACTATATCTTCTAATATCTCTTTATTATCTATATCTACTAAATACATTGATTTCGCCCCTTTATATGGAAAAGACTCTTCCATATCATAATCAATATTACTAGTAACTTTTTTTACAAGTAACCTATCATCATATATACCACCAAAAAGTATACCATTATAATAAAGCAAATACTCCCCCATCATCGGTCTACAAGTAATACCATCAATAATACTTAGTTGCTCTAAAACAAAATCTCTAAATTCTTTTGTAGATGCCATTATATCAACTCCTATATTATACCTAAATGCTCAAATAATATTTTTAAACCAATAATTATTAAAATAATTCCTCCAATTATTTGAGCTTTTTTATCAAACTTATTACCAAATTTATTACCTATTTTTACTCCAATAAAAGATAGAATAAAAGTTATAATACCAATTAATAAAACTGATATTAAAATATTAACTTTCAAAAAAGCAAATGTAATTCCAACTGCTAAAGCATCAATACTAGTAGCAATAGCAAATGGAATCATTGTTTTAAAATCAACTTTATCATTATAACTTTCTTTATCATTAGAAAAAGATTCATAAATCATATTTAAACCAATTAAAGATAATACAATAAATGCTATCCAATGATCTACACTTGTTATAACATCTTCAAAAGAAGTACCAAGTAGATATCCAATAAGAGGCATAAATCCTTGAAACACCCCAAAATATAATCCAATAAGTATTCCCTTTTTAAAAGCAAAACTTTTTATCGAAAGACCTTTACAAATTGATACAGCAAAAGCATCCATTGCTAAACCTATACTAATAAGTAATAATTCTATTAAACTCATTTTTATTCTCCCTAAAATATTTATTAATTGTTTTTATGCTCATTTTTCCATTTTTTAATTGATTCTAATCTTTCTTTAAACTTAACTTCATTTCCCTGTTTACTAGGATTATAATATGTTTTATTTTTTAATGATGGAGGGAGACATTCCATATTAGTTAACTTATCATCAGTATCATGAGCATATTGATAACCTTTACCATACTCTAATTCTTTCATTAATTTAGTTGGAGCATTTCTAATAACTAAAGGAACTGGCTCGGCTAACATTTCTTTAGCATCACTAGATGCAGACAAATAAGCAGTATAACAAGAATTAGATTTAGGTGCTAAAGACATATATATAACTGCCTCTGTAAGATGAACACTACATTCTGGCATACCAATAAAATGACAAGCATGATAAACATTAACTGCAACATTTAAAGCATTAGTATCAGCAAGACCAATATCCTCGCTAGCAAACCTACAAATTCTTCTTGCCAAATATATAGGATCTTCTCCAGCTTCGAGCATTCTAGAAAGCCAATAAACCGCAGCGTCAGGATCGCTATTTCTCATTGACTTATGAAGTGCTGAAATAATATTATAATGTTCTTCTCCATTTTTATCATACAATAAAGTCTTTTTAGTTAAACAATCTTCAATTATTTCATTTGAAATAGTAATAACTCCATTATCATCAACTTCACCATTAATTATAATCATATCCAAAATAGTTAAAGCACTTCTCGCATCTCCATTAGCAAAATCTGCAATTATTTTTAATTTATCGTGTGATATATTAATTTTTTCTCTTCCAAAACCTCTATTGTCTTTTAATGCTCGTTCTAATAAAGATATAATATCATCACTAGATAATTCTTTCAAAACAAACACTCTACATCTAGACAATAAAGCATTATTTACTTCAAAAGATGGATTTTCAGTAGTTGCTCCAATCAAAACAATAGAACCCTTCTCAACAAAAGGCAAAAAAGCATCCTGCTGAGCTTTATTAAATCTATGTATTTCATCAACAAAAACAATAGTTCTAATTCCTAATTTTTTATTTCTATCAGCATCCTCCATAACACTTTTTATTTCTTTTATTCCTGAAGTAACAGCAGAAAAAGTAATAAATTCTGATTTAGTTTGTTTAGCAATTATTTTTGCTAATGTTGTTTTTCCAACTCCTGGTGGTCCCCAAAAAATCATTGAAGAAATATTATCGCTTTCTATCATTTTTCTTAATAGTTTACCATTGCCAATTAAATGACCTTGCCCAACAAATTCATCCAAATTAATTGGTCTCATACGAGATGCTAAAGGCTCATTATTATCTAATTCAAATAAAGATGACTGTTCCATAATTATCACTTCCTATAACTATTATATAATTAAAAAAACAGTTTTTAAAACTGTTTTTATTGGCAACTTCTATCACCATCTATTAACAGGATTATAATCAGTAGTAATTATAATAGTTTTCTCTTCAGCAAATAACTTTGTTATTTCAGCACCAAGCCATAAATTAACACTAGTAATAATATAAATATTATCTTTTAATCTATCCATATTTAAAACATACTAAAATATATTTTAAAAAAGTTTTACTTATCAATCATTTTATAATAAGTTACCAAATTAGAAGACTTAAACTCTAATTTATCTAGCACATTTTTCATTACTACATTATTAGTACCAACTAAATCTGTAATAAAATTACAATCATTTTCTCATTTAATGTATCATATATTCTAATCTCATGATAATTATTGCATTCTTTAAATTGAAAATAAAATTCAGAAGAAAGATAAGAAAAATAAGTATCATAATAATCAAGACTACCTACAAGTTGATTTCTTTTAAAACTTAATAATCCTACCATACCATTTTTTGTTCTTATTTCAGCAATACCATTAAATACTGACATTATACATTACCTTTTATAATTAAATTTCTTTAAATGCTTTAGTAATAATCAAATTTTATAAACAAAAATAACTTAAACATTTAATCTATATAATCTTACAAACAATATAATATCAAAATATTAATAATAAAAAAGAAATTACCAAAATGTAGTGATTATTATAGTTCATAATTTTTTAATATGCAATATTAAATAAAAATATTGTAACGATATAATATTTGTTTTATATCTTATATTATTAATATAATTATTCAGTTTTATTTCTATTTGGAATAATACTATTTCTACTACTTCTTTTTAGGCGAAGATAATTCGGTATTACTATACTACCATCAACAATATTTCCTAAATATTCTTCTGCTTTTTTATCATTCATCTTACTTAATAATTTATATAATGGTATTTTTCTACTATTTATTTCATCTATAAAAGATTTCAGATTTATCATCTATTTTCTTTGAAGATAAATTATAAGCATTATTACTATCTCTTAAGGTGTAAACATTAGATAAAAGTACACAATCTAAAAGTTTTACTCTATCTTTTGAAGCCTCTAACAAATCCCTAATTTGTTGGGAAGTCATTACTTGACCATCTTCATTATTATTTAAAATACAACCCTTATTCAAGTCATCTAGCAACATAATTTTATAATCATCGCCACTATAGATTTTTCCACTTTTAAATCCCCTAGCAAAAGCATCACTTTTAAATAATAAAAATCTTTGGCCATCATTATCTTTACATATATGTATTGTATGTTTTGATAGATCATACTTTTCAGGATCATCAATTTCAAAACAAACTTTTTTTAAAATATATAACAAATATGGTTTTCTTTGTGTTTTATTAGTAGTTAAAAACTCATATCCTCCATCAAGACATATTTTAATCCAATAAGCAGTTAATAAAGAAGCTAATCCAAGAGAACGATACATAGGCTTAACATAAGTGCCAATATAAGAACTAGTTTTACTAGTTGAGTCCAAATAAAAATATATATAACCCATATTATCGCGAGAATTTAAACCAGAATCATCAATACGATAAATTTTTATAAAATATTGATCAATACCCATTTGTTTAAAAAAGGATTTCTCTAGATTGACTGTATAATGGCATGAAGTTGATACAGGAATTGTATCAATCACTATCCCATTTCCATCGTATTCTACACGATTTAACATACTATTATCTCACCACTCCTAACTAAGTATAACACAATTACCTTATAAAAATTTATCAAAGAAATGTTCATCAAAACAAAGCTTTATCTTTATTTCTTTTTATATAGGTTTTCATATTTAAAAATACGTTCTTTCATACAAAAATTCCTAGGTTGTCTGCGTATTGATACCAAGTTATTTCTATATTTTTGTTGTCAATGTAATATCAAACTCTTCAAAACCATTTTTATGATAGAATTCTATTGCTTTTTTGTTTTTATAACTTGCTACTACTTTAATATTTGAAATTTTCTTTAATTTACAATATTCTTTAAAATTATTTATAAGAGATTTTCCAATTCCTAATCCCCTATTTTCCTCTTTTATAAACATATTATTTATTTCACCATATTGTATTTCTTCGTATGAACCTTTTTCTTCAATAGATCCAGCCAAATATCCAACAATATTATTATCAAATATTGCTACAATAACATAATGATTTTTTATTAAATCAGAAAAGTACTCTTTTCCTTCTTCTGACAAAGGCCAATTCTTAACTAAAGTTGAATCATAATTTTCTTTTTCTAGATTAAATAAACTATTGTTTAATTTTTGTATTGCGATTAAATCATCTAAAGAAGCTTTTCTTATAAATATATTTTTCATAACTATCTCCTTTCTAATATGCAGACACTTTCACAATACCATCTCCTAGGGTAAAGAACATATAATTTCCTAATAGCTAAAAGATTGTTTTCATTGGATAGAATTTTAATCCATTAATACATTGTTCAGTATCTGTATCTACAAATCCAATATGTTTATATATTTCGTGAGCATATGGTGATGAATTAACTGTAAACACACCTTTATTATTCATTGATTTTGCTTTTTCATATAGTTTTCTTCCAATTCCTTGTTTATGATATTCTCCTTTAACAAGGAATAATGCAATATGGGTAATATCTTTTGTTACAATAAATTATCTTCGTTAAATGCACCATAAAAAACTCTTTCATTTACCCAATTATTGTCGTCAATTAAATTTTTAAATTCTTTTATTCCCTCATTTGATTTTCCTTTGAGAGAATATTGAGTT
This sequence comes from uncultured Erysipelotrichaceae bacterium, assembly GCA_902767365.1. Lineage (GTDB taxonomy): Bacteria > Bacillota_I > Bacilli_A > RF39 > UBA660 > RUG13868. Next base: position 4,470 of record CACXGX010000072.1, on the reverse strand, counting down.
GGATGGATTTTTTTCTTGTACTTCACCATTACTAAACTCATAATATGGTCTTTCCCCAATAAAACTCACTCTACCATCTTCAATATAAATAGTATCTTCTTCTGGAATAGCATATATTGGTTTGTCTTTAGATAATTCTAATAAATACTTTTTACTTATTTCAGTTCTTTCTGGCCCTCTACTTGTATAATGACATAGAAGTGAATAACCATTAATCATATTAAACCCTGTATTGTCTACTAAACCAACTTTATTTTCATCATCTGTATTACAAGAATCTAAATCTTTTCCAAAAATTATTGCGCCAGCACTTCCTCCGTATATAATCCCATCTTCTTCCAATAAATATCTCTTAATTTTATTAAATGCTCCACTTATTTTTAAATCATTAAGAAGTTTATATGTATTTCCACCACCAATATATATACAAGCATAATCAGTAAAATTCTTGTTCATTAATTCATCAGTTGTTTTTACCATATCGATACCTTGTTTTTCTATATCAGATAATTCATCAGTCATGAACTCTAAGCATCCACTAAATGTTGAATCAGGCCATGCAAAAGGGATATAAAGTATTTTCTTATTGTGACTTATTATACTATTTAATAAATTTCTTGCATCAGAGGCTTGCTTTCCAATTCCTCCTCCATTTAAAATCAATTTCATTTGTATCACTTCCTTATTTTTTTTAAACTACGATAGATTCTAAGTTAGTAAACTGTGTATTTTGACACCTCATTTTTTACATACTCATTAGTCTTTTTATTTTTTTACTTGGCATTATAACTTAATAATTCCACTTTTTATCTTATCAATTATTGCTTTTGCACGAGATTCTAGTTCTGGTAAATTATCTAATGAGAAGAATTCTATTTTTTTACTCTCTCCATCATTTACATTTAATTTTTCTTCATAATTTAAAACCTTGTATAAAACAATAACACAATCTAATTCATCTTCATTTGGGTATTTAAAATAATACTCTTTACCAGATAATACTGTTATTAATTCTAGATTATTTACATTAATATTTGTTTCTTCTTTTAATTCTCTTATTGCACATTCTTCTAACGTTTCATTAAGTTCTTTACTTCCCCCTGGTATCCCCCAAGTATTTGTATCACTTCTAAGATTAAGAAGTAATTCATTTTTATTATTAAATACAAGTGTTGTTGCACCAACACCTATAAGTGGACTATGTCCTACTTTTTCTCTTAAATCCATAATATATCCCATATTTTATCTCCTTTCAAGTACCACAACACTCTCACAATAAGTGGAAACCTATTTATGAATAATTCATCTAACGATGTTTCTTCTTATACATGAAACTACTAGTGCTGATTTTGTATTAGGAACAAGTTGTTTTTCAGTTCTTTTTCCATGTTAAAAGATATCTATAATGCAATGCCTGTCTTAGTTTATAATTATTTCTTAATACTTTTCTTATGGTTAATCTAACTTCATTCATTGTAGGAAAAACATAATTAGTTTGAATATTTAATTTTTCTGATGATTTATTTCTTTTTATTTTAGAAATTAAAAAGTTAGGAATAACTCTAAATAATTCTATTATATTATCTATTATAGTACTTGGCTTTGCTAAACCTACTATTAATATTTTACCATTTTTATTCAATAAACTTTTAGCTTTTATCAAAGCTTCTTCCATATTCATATGATGAATAGCAGCTACAAATATAATAACATCATACTTATCTTTAAAATTATACTTTAAATAATCATCATTGACAAATGATACATTATTATAGTTATTTTTTTGATTAGCTATTTTAATTGAGTCTTCACTTGTGTCTATTCCAATTACTTTATTACATGAAGATAATTTAAAACATAGTGTTACGTCACCACAACCAACATCTAATATAGTAGAATTATTATTAATTTTTTGGATAATCCATTTATGATATGCATAGTTATGATTCCAAACTTTTTTATTCATAATTACCTCCTCTCAAATACTGTAATACTTTCGCAATGACTAAGCCATTGGTTTTTGACATGTAACTTTTTGACCTTTGCATTCCAAAAATCAATATTTTACAAACCTTGTCTACATTTTTTAATATGTAAAAAAAGATATATTTTTATTTAGTAATTACATCATTATTATAACATTATATCAAAAACATTCTCTAATATCTTTTCAATTTCCTTTATGTCTACAATGATATAAAGTCTAGATTTACTGGTACTAAAAATATAATTGTCCTTGTCAGGTTAACTCATGAAGAAAAGAAAGAAGAGTTTGTTAAGAAAAAAATAAAAGAACAATATTACATTTCTTCCTCTATCCTTAAAACTGATAAATTATGGAATGAAACATATGAATATCTTGATAAGAAATACGATAAAAAAGAACATATAATACTTATTTCTGATGATTGTGGTAATTTTATTATGTTACTTTTCCAATAGCCATATACGTTCTTAATTCTTTATTGAATACTATATTGATAATTTTCTTTTTAGTTTAAAAGACAACTACAGATTAAATTAATTTTTATCAAATAGAATATAAAAAAATACAAGTTACTTATATAACTTGCATTTTCTCTTACTTTTTTCTATCATTTACTTTACTTCATCCACTAATATCAACAGTATAATTCTTCATTTAATCAAATCTAGGTCCAGATTTTTGTTCTTTAAGCATATTTTTATGATCTAGTACATTTTTATTAAATTTACTTATTTCAGATGTTGTTAGTTTCATTTCATCTAATCTTTCATCAATTATTTCATTATTATACATATTTTCTAATCTTTTTAATTGACCTTTAACATAATGCACTGCTGCTCTATATTCCTCTTTAGTAACTTTTCTTGTACCTCTAATTATTTCTCTTGCTAACTCATAACCTTTATCAAAACTTGAAATACTATCAAAACGGGAACTTCCATCAAAGTTATTTATTATCGCACCAGAAAATTCAAATTTACACATACTATCCCAAAGTTCTTTAGGTGTTTTAGTTTGTTCGTCACTATTCTCTAACCAATCCTTTTTTTCTCCAATTGATTCCAAAGCTTCAGAAAGTAATCCTTTATATCTTTTTATTGTTGGTTCAATGTTTCCATCTTTTAGGCTCAATTTATCAAACATAAATTTAATATAACTTAATTCTCTTACAAGTTCATTTATTTTTCTAGTTATATCTACATAATAATCATCACCCATTATTGGTTCTGGGTACGAAGTGTTATCTCGCGAAGATTTAATTCCATTTACCATAGAACCCTCAAGATTTTTAAAAATTGAAGATCCACCAGCTAAAGCAAGTCTCAAGTGAGAACTTACTGGTTGATATAAACTCTCTATAGATACATTATTTTCTAATTTAGATTGATCACGATATCTAAATGCACTAAGAAACTGACTTTTTAAATCCTCTATTTTTTTTATTAATTCTTTTTCGTATTCGCTACAAAAATCATCCGAAGACATAACAACATCATCATCTTTTGTCCAAATAAGATCAGTATCATATCTATTTTCTTCTGCACTACTAATACTTGATTCTTGTTCTTTTTTTGGTTCTTGAGCACCATTTTTGTCATTACTCACTTTTTCTTCTTCTTTTTGCTTTTTATCACTTATAATATCATCCATTGCAATTTGGATTGCTTGACTAATAGATGCACCTGTTTCTTTTGCAATATTTCTACCTTTTTGAACCGCTTTCAATAACTCTTCATCTGATAAACTCATATAATCCATATAATCACCTATTAAACATATATCATATTTTATATTTTTTTTCAATCATATTAATATTATTTTAAAAAATTATTACTGAAACGAACTCCAAAAGATTCTGAAGAATAATTAAACCCGTAAAAATTGAATTATAATTATACATAAAGGATTCATAATCCATAAGAAAATTCAATATAAAAATTAGTACAACTTAGTATTAAATCATTAATTATATACTTACTTCATATTTTCTAATTATAACTTTTAAAATAATAAAATACTTACAAAAAAGATTATTATCTAAATATGAAACTACAATAGTAATATATGGAAACATATCAAACACAAACTACCTACTTTTAAACATAATAAAAAAATGTGTTTTTTTATCAAAAATTAGCACATTTTTAAAAACCATTTGCATAATCTAAACCCTTATAAAATAAGGCTATTTCTTCATTAATAAACAGACACATTCGACATGGCTAGACCGTAGGTTTTTGCGTAGTCATTTTTTATATGACACTTGGGCTTTGCATGAATATTACCAACAGACTATCAACCTTGTCTATGGGTTATTTGCTATCTCAATTGCTTTGTATTTATGTGTCTTTCGCTAGTTACAACCTTTTTACCTGTTTCCTGCTCTATTTGCTCTCTAGCATTTTTGGCAATACTACTTCCCTTTATAACAGATGATTCTGCACTAGAATATCCTTTATCATTTTTTGATTTTGATATTTCTG
>CACXGX010000071.1 GCA_902767365.1 uncultured Erysipelotrichaceae bacterium | reverse complement strand
TTTGACTTTTATTTTTTTTTATGATATAATATATGTAACTAATTAATATATTACTAAAAAAATTTGGATTTGTCAAGGTGATTTTTTATGATTAAGTTTTTTACTGATGGATCATGTTCTGGAAATGGATATACACATTCCTCTGGCGGATATGGAGTAGTAGCAATAGATGATAATAATAATATAGTTTGGCAATATCAAGATTTTAAAAAATCTACTACTAATAATGAAATGGAATTAATGGCTATATTAAAAGCATTACAATATATTAATGATAATAATAAAAACGATTTCGTCAAACCAGTAATTTATAGTGATAGTGCATATTGTGTTAATTTAATTACTAATTGGATGTATAGTTGGGAACGCAATGGCTGGATGCGTCCAAAAAATCAAGAAGTAAAAAATTTAGAAATTATAAAATAGATTTTTAACTTAGCGCATCTTGCCGCTTTTGAAAAAGTTAAAGGTCATGCAGGCATCGAATGGAATGAATACGTTGATAAACTGGCAACTGGAAAAGTTAAAATTTTATCAAACTCTACGGAACTAGATTAATGGAACGTACTTGCAATTTAAAAAAAAATATGTTATAATATTAGAGAAGAAAAAATCGAGGAGAATTTTTTTATGGAAGATTTAAAAACTATTAACATTGATGTAAGTATTATATATTACTGGTATGACCATATGGTACTTAGGTAGAATGGTGACGCAGAAAAAGTAACTGAAGCTATAGCAGAAGGTGATTATGATACATTCATAAAATATTATAATTATTATAATTATACTTATGAATATGAAGGCGAAAATGGATCTGTTACATTTTTCCCGAGTCACGCTGCTTTATATTATCATGATAAAATGGTTGGAATGATTAATATTACTGAACCATTAGGTTTTAGTATGATTTGTGAAAGTGAATATGAGTGTGGCTAATGTTAAATGAAATGATTAGCTTAAGATTTACTTGTCCATTATGCGGAAAACCATTAGATCATTTTATTGATAAATATTGGTGTCCATTTTGCGGGCAGTAGGTCTTTACAGATGATGAAGTTGATATTAATAAAAGATTAACCGCACGAGATGAAAATGGGATTGCTATTTATATTGGTAATAAATCTTTTAGAAATCCAGAATATGCGCCAAGACTTTCTCAAATGGCAATGATTGAAATTCTTGAGAAACTATGTGCAATGGAAGAAAAGAGATATGATACAGAATAATCTGTATTTTATTGATTAGATTAATTCCTCTAAAGCAAATAAATTTACAGAAGTATATCATTATTCTGGAACAGGATTTAAAAAAGCAATATTAAATTTAGGAATATTTAGAAAAAAAGATTAGTTATTAGTTGGAGTTCTTTAGTGGGGAAGTTCTTATTAGGTTGATATTAAACTTAATAGATATGTAAAAGAAAATATTACTAAAGATGAATATTTAGAATTAAATAGATTTTGTATGGCAGATAGTGAAGGAAAAAATTCGGAGAGCCAAGCAATATCTTTAGGACTTAAATGGATAAAATAGAATCGACCTGAAGTAAAATTATTAGTCTCTTATTCAGGAAGAAAAGAAGGTAATTATGGATATATTTACCAAGCTACTAACTGGGAATATATAGGATATTTTATCTCTCCAGGATTTTGGATGGTTAATGGAGAAGAACGACATCAAGTAACACTATGGTATAGACATAGCAAACATAATCCAAAATTACCTTTTAGAGAAGATTTATTAACAATGTATGAAGATATTAGACAAACATGGTCTAAACAATTTATATATGTTATTAGATTAGATAAAAAGTTGACATTAGCAAGTCCAGTCTTACCATATCCAAAACCTAGTAATGAATATCCAATAGTAACAAAAGAAGAAATCTATAAAAGAAACGATGAGGTTTTTAATAACTATCAATTAAAAAGAAGAGAACCTGTGTATTATTATTATGTTAAAGATGAATTATTATTTTCACGAAAGACATTAATAAAACATGGGCTATTGCCGCCTCCGGTAAAGAAAATTATTCATGTATATGCGCAATATGATATATATGGACATTTGGAAAAGGTAGAACATTCTATAAGAAGTTTGGTAACAGAAGAATTAAGACCAACATAGCTAAATGAAGCATTTAAAGTAGGAAGAGTTTATAAGAATAAATTCTTTAAAGTCTATGAAAGAAATGAAGAAATACCTGATGAAATAGATGTTCCTATTATTGCAATAGTAGAAGAAATTCCTTTTCCAAGAATACAAGATATTGCTGATTATTTAAATATTTCTAAATAGGCAGTTTCAAAAGCGAAACAACAAAAACGAAAAGAAATCAAAGGGATACCTATTATATGGGTAGACTAGGAGATATAAAAAAATAATAAGGTATGGTCAGGTCAGGACAAATTATTATTCTTAAAATCTCATTAAAAGTAGAATAATAAAAAAAAGGAGAAAATTCTATGAAATTTATTTATTGTTTTACTAATTTAATTAATCAAAAGAAATATATTGGTTCAAGTTGTTCTGATGACCCAAAAGCAAGATTTAGATAGCATATGTATTTAATGAATCATCCAGAATAGCCAAAAGGATAGTATCCATTATATTGTGCTTTAAGAAAATATGGATTGGAAAACTTTGATTATTCTATTTTAGAAGAATTACCAGATAATTTTTCTGAAGAATAGGTAAGAGATATTGAATAGCAATATTGTATAAAATTTAATGTATTAGTTCCGAATGGTTATAATTAGACTTTAGAAACTCATCATCCACTTAATGATCCTTTAACATATCAAAAAATGAAAGAAACGAAAAGAAATAATGCTAAAGAAGTTGCTGAAGTCGATGAAAATAATAATATTATTAATACATGGAGAAGTATAATTGATTGCGCTGAATCGACAGGATATAATGAAAAGCATATTGCAGATTGTTGCAGAGGAGAAAGAAAAACCACTAGTGGAAAAAGATTTTTTTGGATAGATGAGTTAGGCAATTTAATTATTCCTGAGTATAAAAGAAATCAATATAAAGGAGAAAAAGGAACTACTTAGATATAGAGCAAAAGTAGAAAAGTTGCAAAGATTGATAAAAATACAAATGAAATTTTAGCCACCTATGATACATTAGCATTGGCTGCAAGAGAAAATAATTGTGATAGTAGTGGAATATCTAAAGTTTGTAAAAATATAAGAAATTATTGTGGTGGTTATAAATGGAGATATATAGATGAATAAAAAAGAAATAGATAAAACTTTATACACTGAAGAGAGTATAGAGTCATTAAATCCATTAGAATTTACTAGGCTTCGTCCTCAAGTTTATGCTGGAGATTGTACATATTCAACGCA
>CACXGX010000070.1 GCA_902767365.1 uncultured Erysipelotrichaceae bacterium | reverse complement strand
TTTTAATTCTTTATTTGGAAAATATATTTCCATAAAGTCTGTATTAAAAGCTTCTGAATACTTTTTAACATCATCACTTTCAAAAAGAGTTCCGCATCTTGGACAATACTTTGATTCATTAGATAATTTAACATTACACTTTGGACATATCATTATTTTACCTCAGTAGGATTTGAATAATATACATCATTATGATCATCGAATAATTCCACCATTACATAATAACTATCAAAACTATTAGGCCCTAAACTAATATGAAAATTATCATCAAATTCAATAGTTTCCTTTTCAAAATTATCTAGCCAATCTTCTATTAATTTACCATTTTCAATTAATTTATAACTTAAATTATAAAATGACTTTTTATCATACTCAGCTAAATCAATTAATCCAGAACAAGGATAATCACCACTATTAAGAGTTGTTTGAGAAATATTCATAAATCTACCAACATCTTCAATAATATTAATAACATCTAAACTATCATCACCATTACTTGCATTTCCATAAGTATAAATCATATTATCATTTATACTAGTAACAACTTTATCATTTATATAAATCAATCTATTATCTTTCAAATTTAATCTATTTCCATCCAACTCAACTTTATCTGTTTTTAAAAGTAGAACATACCTATCATTTTCTTTTTTAAATAAATACATATTTGCATTTTTATATTTTTCTAATTCTTTATCAGTTAATAAAATACTTAACCCATTATTTTTCTTTTCCACAACATTTGTTAAATAATTAATATTACTACCATTTTCAGTTCTAATTGCTCTTTTAGCGCCACTTCTTATACCATAAAAAGTATTTACAAACTTTGTATAACTATCATCCCATAATTTATTAAATGACGCTAAATGTATTTCAACTGCAGTATCTGATCCATAATAAGGGAAATATATTGATAATCCATTAGAATGATCATTAAAATTACTAGTATATACAACAACATCATTAATACTATCTGTAACAGAAGCATATGATTTTTTATCACTAGAATATGGTTGTAAAGCAGTTACAAATTCATATAAATCTACTACATCATAATCTTTTGTCTGAACAGTACCAAAAGTAAATAATTTTCTTCTAGCGCTAGTCAAATTATAATAATTTTTATTAATATCTATAGATTCTATAAATAAATTTAATTTTTCATCTAAATCAGATATTTTATTTAAATCTAATATTGATAAAGTTGAATCTAATTTTCTAATATGAGAATCATTATAACCTTTAACTACTTTATCAGATTGTTCAATAAATAATTTACCTATTTCAACAGCAGTCGAATCTTTTTCAACTTTTTCAAGAAAATTAAGTCTATTTAATATTTTAGACAAATAGAATACTTCTTCAGATGCAACCATATAATCAGAATATTTACTCATTACTTTAGCTATATGATAATTACTAGTTAAACAATTATAAAATAAAGTTAATTCTAATTTATTATCATTAAATTTACTATCGGATAAAGCTCTATCTAATTCAGTTATAGATAAATAATCCTTAGATACTTCATCTTGTTCAATTCCCATAGCACCAAGTCCATGATTCCAAAAGATTAAATCATATTTCTTTGCAGGGTATTTTTTATAAACATAATCTAAAAAATATGTTAAATTTTCACTTTTTCCCATACTTTCAATTGGTAAAGTTTTTATCTTATTAAAACCATTTTTCTTTAATTTATAAATTCCTATTTCTTCAGGATTAACAAAATTATGCCATTTTGTTGAACCACCAACCATCAAAATAACATTATTATTACTTAAATCAATATTTTCACCTATTATTTCTGAAATACTATAAGTTCCTTGTTTAGATTTAGATTCCAAATCAGAGCCAACCATATATATCATAAAAGTTCTATTTTTTTTCAACATATTTCTAACTATTTTATAACTAGCAAAAGAAATACCACCAACAATTAAAAATATTAAAATAATTTTTAAAAAATTTTTAAAAAGATTTTTACTTTTTGGAGGAGTTGAACTTATTTGACTACCATCAATATAAGTATTATACATATTTTCATTTGGATTATAACCATTCATTTGATTAGCTTGATTATTTCTTTCATACTGACCTTTATATTCTTGATTCATATGATCAAAAGATTTCATTGAACTATTTTGATTATAAAACATATTATTATTTTGTTGATTCATATATATATCACCATTTTCTATTTATTTATTTTTGAATAAAAAACATCATTATTTATATCTTTCATTTCAAATATACAATAACAATCATTAAAATTAATAGGAGTAAGAACTAATTCATCAACTTGTGAATAATCTATTTTATTCTTTTCAAATGATTCAAACCATTCTTCATCAAATTCATCATTAAAATTATAATTAAAAGAATAAAATGAATTATTAGAGTCACTAGAATAATCAAAAATACCATTTATTGGAGAATTACCACTATCAATAAATACATCCATAATTCTTATATTATTATTTAAAATATCTAATTTTTCTATAACATCAACGTCATCAATTGAACCATATATTTTATAGTTATCATCATAAAACAAAGATATATAATAATCACCCATTTTTAAAACATTATTATTTTTAAACAATAACTTGTCGTTTTCTAAAACAACATCACTAGATTTTAATAATAAATTACCATCTTTTTTAGAAAATATATATACATTTGCATTTTGAAACAAATCTTTCTCTTCACTAGATAATTTTATACTAAAAGAATTATTATCTACTTTTACTTCATTTTCTAAATAATTAGTCATATCATTATTTTTAGCTCTTCTAGCTTTTCTGATTCCATAATTTCTTTCATAAAACTCATTTATAAAATTTATATAATTATTATTCCACAATTGTTTAAAATACATCAAATGAGTTTCAACATATTCAGTATTTCCATAAAAAGGAAAATAAACTGATAAACCTTTTGAATGAGTATTCATAGAGCTATTATAAACAACAGCACTTTCAATATCATGTAATAAATCATCAACTATATCAAAATCATTAACATATGGGGACAAATATTCAATTAACTCATATAAATCCACCGTATCATAAGAATAACCAGTATCAGCAGAATAAGTATATGTTTTTCTTCTTGCCTTTGCTATATCAAAATAATTTTCCTCAATATTAATAGAATTAAAAAATTCATTTAACCTATTATCTAAATTATTAATTTTAGACAAATCAATAATTGACAATGTCGAATCATAATATTTACTTCCCTTTTGATTCAAATTAGAAATAGATGAATCAGAACTATTTACATAGTAAAGTCCAACATCATAGCCATTATCATTTTCTTTAACATTTTCAATAAAATTTAATCTATTTATAGAAGCACCAACATACATTACTTCTTCAGATGCAACCATATAATCTGCATATTTGCTCATAATATTAGCAAAATGAATACTTCCTGATAAACAATTATTAAATATTACAGTTTCCAACTTTTCTTCATTAAACGGACTTTTATTTAAAGCATTATCTAGTTCTTTAATTGATAAGTAATCATCAAATACCTCATCTGATTCAATTCCTGCTGCTCCAAGTCCATGATTCCAAAACAATAAATCATACTTAGAAGCAGGATAATTTTTATATGAATAAGTTAAAAAATTACTTAATAATGATTCACTACCCATTGTCATATACTTTTGTGTTTTTTGTTTTTTAAAACCTGTACTAGTAAGTTCATAAATACTTATTTCTTTTTCTTTAACAAAATTATGCCATTTTTTTGAACCGCCAACAATTAATACAACATTATTTTCTTTTAAATTAATATTTGAATCAATTAAATCTTGTAAATCATAAGTTGCAATCTTTCCATTAGATTCTAAGTCAGAACCAACCATATATATCATAAAAGTTCTATTTTTCTTACCATGTTTATTAAATGAATGCATACTTAACAACGTAACTAATAAAAATAAAGAAATAACTAATACAAAAACTATAAAGATATACATAGTTCTTTTTTTATTAGTATTTTTCCTATACTCAACAATATTTTTTGAATGATTTATTTCATTTTTACCTTTTTTTTCTATAGAAACTTTACCATTTTCGTGTTTAACATTATACCAAGTTTGTTCATCATTGTTACTCATATAATCACCCACTACTATACTTTATAATAATTATAACACAATAAAAAAAAGAAAAAAAACATTACTTTCTTCTTTACGTAAAAAAAATATAATAAGTTGAAAAAGAAAATAATTTTTTTTATAATTATCATAGGAGGATGTTATGGCAATACAACCAAATACAATAGGAGCTGGTTGTGGTGTTATGGTTTTTAATAATCGTAACCAACTACTTCTAGGTTTAAGAAACAGTGACGTTAATCTAGCAGATAGCGAAATGCATGAAGAAGGGACTTGGACAATGCCTGGTGGAAATATAGAATATGGTGAAACATTCGAAGAGGCAGCAAAAAGAGAAGCACGTGAAGAAGCCAATATAGAAATAAGTAATATCGATGTTATTTGTGTACAAACAGACAAAAATGAACATGCACACTACGTATCAGTAGGTATGGTTGCTCGTTCTTTCACTGGAACTCCACAAGTAATGGAACCAGATCAAATAGTAGAATGGCAATGGTTTGATTTAGATAAATTACCAAAAAACATATTCACACCAAGTAGAAAGACAATAGATTGCTTTTTAAACCACAAATTTTATATGGGATAGTTTCTATCTCTTTTTTATTTGCTTAAAAATCTTACTAATAACAAATATAATAATTAATAATATTATAGGAATTTTCAACTTATCAATAGATGTTTTTAAAATAGTCCAATTATTACCAAGAGAATAGCCAAAATAAACAAATACAAATGTCCAAGGTATGCTTCCTATAGTCGTATATATTAAAAATTTAACAAAAGATATTCTTGCAATTCCAATTGGAAGAGATATTAAAGTTCTAACAATTGGAATATTTCTACCAAAAGCTGCAGTTAACAAACCATACTTATTATACCAAGAATCAGTCTTATCAATATCTTCTTCTTTCATAAAAAAATATTTACCATATTTCTTAATAAAAGTTCTTCCACCATAATAACCCATAAAATAAATAATTATTGCACAAAATACACTACCCAATAAACCAACTAAAAATGTTAAAAAGAAATTAAAAACTCCTCTAGAAGCTAAAATACCTCCAGTAGCTAATATTAACTCACTAGGAATAACAATTATAACCGCTTCTAATATCATTCCCAAAAACATACCTAAATAGCCATAACTATCAATCAAACTTAAAATATAATTATTCATAACTCACCTAAATAATTATATTTTTATAAATAAAAAAAAGTACTATTAAGTACTTATTCACTTCCTAACTTATGACTTATTATCGTTCCAATAACTAACATAATAATACTTACAATACTTTGTTCAATATTTACAGTTATACTATTTAATTCTATACAAGCAGAAATAGGTATTGCAAATATTGAAGCAATTACAAACCCTAAAACGCCAAAATAAGTTTTAGTATTATATTTTTTAAATAATATTTCCAACAATTTTGATATTAAAACTATTCCAATAACTACTCCTATTCCAAAAACTAATAATACAAAAGCGTTTGAAATTAAATCTTCTTTAAACAAATTATTAATCGTATCAATTATTGGATAATAATAACCAATAATCATTAAAACTAAAGATCCACTTATACCAGGAACAACCATAGTAGCAGCAGCTATAACGCCAACAATAAATAATAATAAATAATCTAAAATATTCATTGAAACAAAACTTACTTCACTATTTATATTAAATAACAATTTATAACTAGCCATAAATATAACTAACAAAAAAGTAAACATAGCAATAACATAACTACTTACTTGTTTAGATTCTTTTTTACCTTTAACATTTTTAAATAACAAAGGTATTCCACCAAAAACTAATCCAACAAAAAACATCAAAGTTGGTAGTGGAAAATTATCATATGAATAACCAACTACTTTACTAGTAGTTACTATCGCAAGACCCATTCCCAAAAAAATAGGAATTAAAAATTTTAAATTTTCTTTTAAATCTTCAAATATATTACTAATTGTACTAATAAACTTTTCATAAACACCCAATATAATAGCTATAGTACCACCACTAACTCCAGGTATTACATTAGCAATACCCATAAAAAATCCCTTTATAACTAATAGCAAACTATCCATTAAATCACCTCATCCATCATGTAATAATAACATATTTCTTAATAAATTTAAAGTATACAAGATAATACATATTAATCTTTATGAAAATCAATTATACCATTTTTATATAAACTAGAAATAGAATCTTCTCTTTCTAAAAAACTATAAGTATATAAAATATCTAAAATATTTGATCTTTTACCTTTTCTAACTCTGTTATTAAAATCTCCATCTTCATCTAAATTATAATCTTCATTAAATTTATTATCACCAATAATATCTCTTTTATATATACAATTCCAAATACAATGATTCCATTTTGGAGGCTCTTCTTCAATAATATATTTATTATTTTTAGTTTGCCAGCCAAAATAACAATAATCAAAATGCTCTTTATCTATTTTATCAATAATAACTTTTATATAATCATTAGATATCATATCATCTGAATCAATAAAAGTAATAAACTCTCCAGAAGCAATATCTAATCCAACATTTCTAGGTTTAGAAGCATTGCCACTATTTTCTTTTAAATGAACAACCTTTGCATCTAATTTATCTAACTCAATTTCATTAGTGCCATCATCAATAATAATCCATTCAACGTCATCATTTAATTGAGGTTCTAAAACTGATGCAAGTTTTTTAGTATAACTTAATGTTTTATAAAAAGGAGTAATGATACTTAATTTCTTACCAACTTTATCCAAAATATTTAAATATTTAATAAGATAACTATTATAAAAAGTTTTTTTATTTTCAAAATTATTCTTTAACAATACTTCTCTTTCTTTTTTATTTAACATCCAAGGTTTTTTACTTCCTATAAAATGAACAACAGCTATCTTATCATTACTATATCCTAAATCATTTATATAATAATCTAAATAATCTGCAAACAAATTATAATTTTCAGAGATAGCTAAGTTTTTATTTTTCCAATCAAAATATTTTTCAATAACATCCTGATCACCAATTTCTTTATTAAAATTCGTATTTTTCAAAGTATTAATAAGTTCATCAGCAGTGCCTAATTTTGGTTCAATAACCATTAAACCAGAACAAATTTCTTTCCATTCATTTACTCTATCCCTACCTGCTACAACTGCAGACATATGAGGAAAATCAAAAAGTTCATCTATATTTTTAACAACAATCATATCAGAATCTAGATAAACAATTTTATCAAACTCTATCAAATCAAATACATGAAATTTATCAAAAGTATTTTGCCAATACTTATAATTATTATAATTAATTGAATTAAAAACTATTTTATTCCTTCTAATAACATAGTATCCTCTTCTTTTTAAATCATCTATTATATATTCAAAAATATCTTCATTAACAACTACTACAAAATTATTATATTTAGTATTTGTTCTCTTTATTGATTCAAACAATGCTACTACACCCTTATAATAATTATTAGTACTTAAAACAGTTACAAATGCGTATTTCAATTATACCTACTCTCCTCTAATTTATTATAACACAAAAGTCTTCATTGACAAATAAATGTAAAATAGTAAAAATAAGAATCAAATTGATAAAGCAATTTCTGAATTGAATATATCAAAATTTATGGAGAAAAAGAATTTAAAGAATTAATAGGACAAACCAAAAAAAAGACAATCTAATAAAAAACTAGATTGTCTTAGAATTTTGCCAAATAAGTCTAAGTAGAATTATTTGTCTTTTTATTTGTAAAATCAATTAAATATTGTTTTAAAAAGTAATCTAACTTTTCCAAAACTATTTATTTTCTTTTTTTATGAATGCTTTAGTTTTATTCTTAAATAAAGGTTCACCATTATTTTTAAACGTTTCATTAAATGAAAAACTAGATATATGCCCATAATTAACTCTATCCATATCCACATATTGTCCCATTCCTTCACTTGTAACATATCCATTTGCAGTTACATATATAAAATTAGAAATTAGACAACTTTGCCCATTAGATCCCCAATAATATAAAGGTTGCAATGCGTATTCAAAATCTTTTCCTGCCGTTGAAAAACCTGTTTTAATCAATATACTATCTTTAAAACAATAATCATCAATTACTAATCCTCTAGAATATTTATTATAAGAATTTCTAACATCCTCAGGTACAGGATTATGATATCTATCTGTTGAAAAAGAGATTCTAACATGATTATCTATTTTATTACGTCTCCACATTTCACGATGATTTTCATCCATTTCTTTAAAAAAATTAGGATCTAAATTCTCAAGATTTCTTTCATTAACATATTCATTAAATCTATTAAAAGCCTCTACTATATCTCTATTAAATATTTGTCCATTAGTAACCATACCAATATTGTCAACATCTATTCTATCAGAAATTATTTTATTAATAGTATAAATAATAATACCAGGATTTAAAGTTGGTTCACCACCACTAAAAAGAATATGTATAAAACTTTTTATTTCATCACTATCTAAAATCATATCTACAATATCAGTAGACATATCTATATTTTGAGGTTCTCCTCTCATACAATGACCACATCTTAAATTACATCTTCTAGTCGTTTCAAATGCAAAATTTTCTAATACAAACTTCATAAAACCAATCCCCTCTTATCAATTTCATTACCACACTACATTACAAATACATATCTATATTCAATATACCTCAACTATTATTTTGACTCTTAGAAAATGACAAAATTAAAGCAATCCCACCAATACCAATAATTTTTAATATAGCGCCAAATGCTCCATTATAACAGTATCATTTATTTTAACCTACTTATTTTATTTATCACATAATTGCCAACCTATATAAATAAGTGAGCATATTATACCACTTTTATCGCAAAAAAACAATAAAAAGATATATTGTAACCAAAACAAAAAAGGGAACTATTTTCTAGTTCCTTTTATTTTACTTTTTATATGAGCAATATCTTTAACAAAATTCTGATCTGATATTTCATCAAAAGACTTTATAATAATTCCATTTTTAGTTACAGTTTGTGATAAATTATTACCATTATGATCAATTATAATACTTGGTATTCCAATCGTTTTTGGAACTATATCAGATGAACTATTTCCTATCATTACTATTAAATCATTTAAATCTATATTATTTGATTGTAATACATCATTCCATCCTTTAACCGAAGACTTAGCATAATATTCATCTATAGTACATAACTTACTAAAATAATGTAAGATACCATTAGCATCCAATTTTGCCTCTTGAACTACTTTAAAAAAGTCAGAATATAATAACAGTTCAAATCCATCACTTTTAAGTTTTTCTATAACTTCTTTTGATCCTGAAAATAACATAGTCTCATTTGCTGCCTCTTTTGCTAATTGTAAATATTTTTCAACAAATAACTTATATATTTTTATATCATAATTATTAGGGATTAATTCTTTTTCCATCAAAAAAGTTGCAAAATTATCCTCTGTTCCATAAGCTTTATATTGCCTACATTTACTTAAGAATTGAGTTAAAAGATTCCCTTTCTTTTGACAAAATAAATCATATACATTTCCTGTATCTATTGAAACATGTGAAATGGCTTTATCAAATCTCTGCTTTTCAGTTTCTCTATACGTTTCCTTTACTAAAGTACCATCTATATCAAAGAAAGCATAACCAAGTGGTTTATTTAAATTAATATTAACACCTAAATTTATTTTCTTAGGATGACTATCAATAACTTTATAACACTTATCAATATAAAAAGTTAAATCTATATCATCAATACTAGGTAATATTCTATCAGCAACTTCAAAGTAAGCATATCCTTCTCCTACTCTTCTACCCTTTTTTGTTTTATATATTTCAAAATCATTTTTATTATTTTTTACATAAAAAGGATTATTTAATCTATCTTTTCTTACAGCAAATAACCTATTTACATCACTTGTACTAAAAATATATTCATCGTCAATTTTTAAATATTTATCTTTTTCATTAGATTTTTGCTTTTTAATAATTTGAAAAGCTCTTAAATCTTTAAGATCTCTAAATTTTCTAAGTGTTGTTCCAACTGGAATATCATATAAATAATAGTTTCTTATTGCTGTATCTACTGCTTTAATACCAGTACTATTTAATGGATTATTTTGAAATAAACCAAAAACCCCTAAGTTTTTAATCTTTCCATTTTCATACTCTATTACATAATTTTTTTCATCAAAATGAACTATTTTTTTAATAACATCTACATCACAAGATAATGCTAGTTTTTCTTCCATTTTACTAACTTCATTTTTTACATCATTAATATACTTTTTAGGACATCTTACTATTAATCCATCTGTATTACATTCTATTAATTCTATTCCATATTGTTCTATATTTCTATACAACAATAACATCGTCATAATACCTGTTATAGATAAAGATAACCCAATATTAGCTCCATCTTTAGTATAAACTTTACTTAAATCATCTAATCCTGCATTTAAAATATATTTATAAAATAATTGTTCTAATTCATTTTTATTTTTTAATTCTATTCTTAAGTCTTTTATATCTTTATATCTTTCAGGATGTTTTGAAACATCTTTTAACCAACCATTATTAATTAAAATATTAGGTCCAAAACTATTAAAATCAATATAAAGATATACATTATCTTCATCTACATCAATATGATCAGTTTTTTTACTTCCAAGTATTCCTTGTTGATTAAATTTAACTAAACATTCACCAATCATTATAGGAGGAATTTCTTTTTCTTTATCATTTTCATAATAATAATGTAGTATATCTAAAATATCATTTAAAAATTTATCATTCTTCTTTTCTAATTCAATAGATAATTTAGAATCTATAACAAATTTTTTACCACTATTATATTTATCATGATTATCTACATTCAATTCAATTATATATTCCATCAATCTTCCAAAAGAAGCCAAATAAGCATTCTTAGGAAGATTATATTTTTCTATTAATTCTATTTTCCAATTAATAAACTTTTTTCTTTCTTCTAAATCATATAATTGTTTAATTACACCGACATTAAACACTAATTCTTTTTCTATTTCGTCTTCTGTTAAAGCATAAAAATTTTTCATAGCTTTATTGCCATCCCAAATACTACAAATAATAGTATTAAAACTAACAAAATCATTTCTTACAATACCTTGAGAAATATCCAATAATTTAGGTAATAAAATATTTTCATCTTTTTCACTAACAGAAGAATATAACTTTCCATCTTTTAATATTGATGATATATGTTTAATATCATCAGTTTTAATAATATTTGCTCCAATAAAAATTTTATCTTTATTTTTATTAAAATAACTAACCAATTTATCTTTATCATTACTTATTAATTCATAGTTATCATTTTCATCTAAAAAAATAATATACCAATCATTATTAACTATTTTTAAATTATAAAAAATCATTTTTTACACCTTTCTCTTAACATTAATACAATATTTCAAATTCAAATTAAGATATTCACTTAACAAAGAATAATGTTCTATAATAGGAACACTAATTATTTTTATTTTTTATTTCCATTCAAAATATCATTTACTTTCTTTATAGCATTATCATAATTAAAATTACAAAGTATACTTTTAACTATTTTTGAATTTCATAATTTAATTCTTCATATGATTTTTGTTTAAATATACCACACCAACAATAATGTAAAATATATTATAACACACATTAAATTTGATCATATATTTTTTCACAAGTTAGAAAAAAACAATTATTAACATATATTTACTAAATATTTAATAAATGTCTTACTAGCAAATGTTAGTGATACCGACTTATTAGTTGCTAAATATATATTTATATTTGGTATTTTATTATTTATATTTAATTCCCTTAGTTTTTTAAAATTTATTTTTGCCAAATCTATTATCGTAAAACCAATACCTAAACCAATATTAGTAAATTCAGTTATTAACTCTTGACTTACGACCTCCATTTTAGGAACTAGTTTAACATTATTTTGAAGTGCAATATAATCCAATAATTTTCTACTATTTGATTCTTCTTTTTGTAATATAAGAGGAATGCTATTTAAATCTTCAAATGTATTTACATTATCATCATAAAACTCTGGATTATATATAAAGCCTTGTTTTAATTCTTTAATCTTTTCTAAATTCAAATTTGTTTCTTTAATATTACTTTCATTAAATATAACAAAGTCTAATTTACCAACTTTTAAATCATTTATTAAATTACTAGTTAAATCATTAGTTATATTTATGT
>CACXGX010000069.1 GCA_902767365.1 uncultured Erysipelotrichaceae bacterium | reverse complement strand
CCCATAAAATCATCTCCTTATATTAATTATATCAAAAGAAAAGTAGGCACAATCTTTTTTGTGTCTACTTATATCTTACAACTTCAATTTCTCTAGTCTTTATTAGTTTAATTACTTATTGTTTTTTTGCTTTGATTGCAGCCTGTGTTGCTGGGGGGCTTTCTTGCTGCGATGTTTCGATGTCATATCCTTAGTCTCCGTATCGTCTCATGGTCGAATCGTAATACCGCCATAACGTTGCGTGATCTTTAGATTTATAACCACCATCAACTTACGTGGTCATTACTTGTTATCTTCACTTCCAACTACATAAGCTGGAACATCTTTAAATCTATCTACGTTAGGAGCGTATTTAGGAGTTCCTGTTTGTGCTTCTGTTGGCTTTTCAATTTTTGTTTCAGTTTCATTTGAACCTTGAGAGGTACCGTTACTATCTTTGAACACAATATCTAATTTTTCTTTAATTTGATCTTTACTAAAAGGTTTAGCAATATAATCTATAAATCCTTCACTTACATATTTTTCTTTGGCTCCTGCTATTGCATCAGCAGTAAGTGCTATAGTTGGAATTTTATAACTTGGATTCTCTTTTAATTTTTGTAAAGCCATTTCACCATTCATATTAGGCATCATTATATCCATCAAAACTAAATCATACTCGTTACCTATAGTAATTTTATTTAGACATTCTTGTCCATCATAACATTCATCTATTTGAAAATTAAAACTATCTAATGCTCTTCTTGCTACCTTTATATTTAACTTATTATCATCAACTATTAAAACTTTCTTTGTTCCATAATTAGTACTCATTGTAGATTGAGTTTTAGGTGTTTCCATTTTTATTTCGTTAATAGTAGAATTATTTGTAAATATTTTTGACGATGTACTAACTATTTCTTTTTCACTCATTGGTCTAGCTAATTTACTAATTTTTTGAGGAATATTAACAATGAATAGTGAGCCTTGTCCAAACTGAGATTGAACGTTTATCTTCCCACCCATCATATCTACTAAAGCTTTTGTAATTGCTAGTCCCAATCCTGTACCTTCTGTTGTTGTGTTTTTTTCAATATCAAGTCTTTCAAATTTATTAAATAATTTATTAATATATTCGGCTTTTATTCCTCTTCCTGTATCTTGGCATGTGATTATCAAATTTGAAGTATTAGTAGAAGTATCATTTATACACTTTATAGTTAAATTAATTTCTCCTTCTTCTGTGTACTTAATAGCATTAGTCAAAAGATTATTAATAATTTCTTTTACTTTTCCTTTATCTCCAATTAACTCATAAGGAATATCATCAGCCATATTTAAATGAAAGTTAACATTTTTTTCGCCAATTCGTGTTTGTGTTATCTTACACATACTTGTTATTTCATTGACAAAATCATAATTATTTTCCACAATTTCCATTTTATTAGCTTCGATTTTATTAATATCTAAAATATTACCTACTATTTCTAGTAATGTTTGAGAAGCACTCATAATATCTGTGGAATTTTCTACTACTTGAGGTGGTAAATTATCTTTATAAGTTAAATTATCTTCTGACAATCCAACAATAGCATTTAAAGGCGTTCTTATTTCATGTGACATACTAGATAAGAAATCGGACTTTGCTCTATTTGCTCTTTCTGCTTCATCTTTAGCTGTTTGCATTTGATTTAATAATTTTAAATCTGGGTTTTCGATCGTGAAAAGCATAATCAAATTAACAAAAGAAATAACTGCTGAAATTACAACTATAGTTTTATCGATTTGGTTTAAGATAAACACTAATGAAAAAAATAAAATTAGTACATATAAAGGTGTGAGTTTACGAGAAATAGCATTCTTAGCATTAATTATTAAACATACTATTATAGCGAAAAAATAAAAACCGCAACCAATCAAAGTAGTTGTAAGTGCTAATCCATCACTATACATTGCAGTTCCGTCTATATGTACATCTACTTTTAAAAATAATAATAGAATCATTAACAAAACATCTATAACTGTAGTTACATAAAAGAAAAAATTGTATAGTTTTGCTTTTTGAGTATCCGTATTCTTGGATGTTACAAAATATATGTATAAGAAGAAATTACTTGAAAATAAAATATACATTGCATAATCAACTTTATTTAAAAATTCCAAAACACCAATATTATTATTACCAAAAATAGCTAATGAAATAATAGTAACCATCATTAAACTGTCAACTAAACTATATATTAAAACTCTAGAGAAAATTGCAGTTTCTTTATTTTTTACTCTTTCTTTTGAAAAGAAAACTATATTACAAATAACGGATAGAAGCAATCCACATATTGGTATATATAAGTTATAAATTCCTTTCATATTAAATTCATCTCCTACTATTAGTAATTATAACATATTAAATAATAATTTTTCATAAAAAATAAAAAGTTAAGATGTATTACATTTTTAATACTTTTCTTAACTTTGCATTTTTTTCTGTTATACCTGGCACAAATTCACCATTAGGATTTATACAATACTCATTTTCATTAGGTTCACCTTCTGAAAACAATATGTATTCTTGTTCTTTTCTAGAATCATATGTAAAACCAAAGGCTTCAAATTTTTTTGAATATGTATGATTTACATATAATTCAGGATCGATATTACTAATAAATCTTCTATCTATATTATAATCAGTCCATATTCCTTTTCTAATATCAATCATACCTTGTTTTATCTTGTTTGTTTGAGAAATTAAGTCATCATCATAATTAATAATAATTGGCTTCCCAAACCTTATAATACATTTTTTGATTAAATCCTTTTCTTTGTCAACAAAATCATTTGTTTCAATGTATTCAAAAATAGTTGGAATTATAGGGACTTGAGTGATTGCGCAAATTTTTGAAGCACCTTGCTTTATATTATGCATTGGCTTAATTGGGTGAAGATTCCATGTACTTTCACCGAAAATCACTCCATCTTTTCCTTCTAGAATTTTTTTGGAAAATCTATAAATAGAAGTATTTCTATCTTCTGCTTTTCTTCTATCTAATAATGTTGCATTTGATATATTGAAGATTTGTGTTGTAGCAGTGTTCAAACAATCAGTTGCAACCATAACACTGCCTTTTCTATTCAACTTTGACAAGATTTCATAAGCTGTAAAAATATCATGCGAATTACTATGATTTACAACAAACAATACATTAGAATCATTAGGAATATTTTCAATTCCTTCTAATTCAAGTTTATAATTTCGTAATAATGGATAAAGTCTATAAATTAACTCTTGTCCTATTTGTAGCTGATTATCTTTTATTAATAAGCAATAATCTCTTAATGCATAAAAATATTCTTTTCTTTCTGAAATTGACAAATTATCTAATTCTTTATTTGACAAAAAATGCATAGCGTAATTCACCTCACTAGTAAAACCAATCCAAATTGATAGTGGTTATTATACCAAAAAAGTACATTTTTGTCAAATCAGTGTAAACTTCACTTCATTTCATTTTAACAGAAAAAAAGGCTAGATATCTTGAAGTTGTAAGATATAAGTAGACACAAAAAAGATTGTGCCTACTTTTCTTTTGATATAATTAATATAAGGAGATGATTTTATG
>CACXGX010000068.1 GCA_902767365.1 uncultured Erysipelotrichaceae bacterium | reverse complement strand
GAGTTCAGCTGGATTTATGTAATTCTTGCAGTAGCTTATATCGTAGCTTTTCTTTTATGTCTTGCAGTTCCTCAAATTGCAGATAAGTTAAAAGAAGGTTTAGGTAACGATATCATGATAGGATTAGGTGCAACTGCTGTAGTAAGTGCTATTTTCTATTTATGGTATTTCTGGTTAGCAAGAAGAGTTGCAGATGGAAAGAGCAGCGGAACTTTCTATATGATCTTATTATTGCTTGGTATTGGCGGAGCTGTTGTAAATATGTTAACAACAAAAGGTGCTACATTGCTTAATATAGATACAATAGTTGATATAATTGGACTATATTTCTTATTACAAGTTAGAAAAGAAGACTAATTTTAGAAGACATATTTTCTAAACTAAACCATTAAATCATATTAGTGGTTTAGTTTTCTTATATAATAAAAATAAATAATAAATAAAAGCATAGTAAAAACCCGAAATTTATATTTAATATAAATATGATTATGTGTTGTGAGTTTTGTTGTTGCACAAGCTGCAATAAAGGCAGGAAGAATAAATAGTAAAAGCATAAAAGACTAGAAATTCTAGTCTTTTACTTTT
This sequence comes from uncultured Erysipelotrichaceae bacterium, assembly GCA_902767365.1. Taxonomy (GTDB): domain Bacteria; phylum Bacillota_I; class Bacilli_A; order RF39; family UBA660; genus RUG13868. The sequence continues at coordinate 2,268 of CACXGX010000068.1, read as the reverse complement.
GAAAAAATACAGTGACATTTACAGTGGTATATGTGATACAATATTTCTATGAGGTTTAGTATATGAATGAAGAATTTAAAATAAAAAAGAAAAAACTTGCTTTAATGTTTGAAAAATACATAAATAACATACATATTAATGGTTTAGAAAATATCCCAAACACTGGAACAAATATATTTGTAGTAAATCATAGTTGCTTTTTGGATATTTATTTGATTTCATACGCTATAAATATGCCTTGTGTTAGCATGGTATCATCTAATTCATTATTTGGTTCAAATGAAGAAAGAAAACAAAAATTGAATGAAATGTTATACCCATATCCAATTGAGACGAGAGCTAATAAACAGTATAAAGACATCATTATTAATGGAGCTATTAAGATATTAGAAAATAAAAACAATATAATAATATTTCCGCAAGGAGTTTACGATAATTCACGCAAAATATCTAAAGCAAGGACTGGAATTGTAAAAATTTTATTTAATACATTAGACTTAAAAAAAGAAAAATATAATATAATTCCAATAGCATTAAGCATCTCAAATATTAATATGAATAACATTCAATCATCTACTGTATGGGATGATTTTGAAGCTACAATTTCAATATTACCATCATTTGATTATAATAGTTATTATGACAAATACAAAAAATGTTTATTAGATAATGAAAAAAAAGAGATTTTCCATAGTTTAATTGATGCAATCATGGAAAAAATAGCAAAAGTCTTAAAGTATGAATATGTTGATGAATATATTTCATTATATGATATGAATGGTTTTTGGTTTCCTGATGGTGAATATATCACATTTGAAAAATCTAAAAATAAATTACTATATAATAAATATAAAAATTTAATAGATTGTATAGTAGACAAATATTGTTCAAAGTAATAAAAACGTGTTATCATAGTCTTATTCATTCCAAATAGTTCATGATACAGGCCATAATCAAAAATAAAGGGAAAAATAATTAATCAATAAAAGACTAGAAATTCTAGTCATTTTCTTTAGAGAAATACATTGGATTTATGGTATAACGAACTTAGAAAGAAAGTGATAAAATGAATTTTGATAAAGGTAACCAAACATTTAATATAGATGAAGAAAAGAACGAGATAATAGAAAGGATTTCCAAAACATTACAAATACCATTATCAATAGAATCTAGTCAAGAAGATATGATACAATTATCTGTAACTGGTGAAGATTATACTAATGACTATGACTTTATAACATTTCTAAGAACATTAATAAAAGATCAATTAGTAGAGAAAATTCAATATGAGAAAAATAATGAAGTATTGAAAGTATCTTTTATATTGATTAAAAAGAATTTAAATGATGAAAAAATAAAAGAAATATTAGAAACCATCGAAAATGAACCATATTTGATTAATGATTATGATTATGGTTATGATATAAAAAACTTAACAACCAATCTTAGCCTCCTTTTATTAGGGTTAAGATCCAACGGTATAATAGAATATGATGTTTTACATCAAATGTTAACTTTTAGACTAAAAGATATAGATGCTAAAACTTTTCCGTTAAATTTTGCCCTAGGTTTTATAGACAGCTTAAATAAAAATCCGAAATGCACCAAAAAGTTTATAAATGGTGGTAACTGCGACATTAACATAAAAGAAAGAATTACTTCTCCTGAGGAAGCTCACGAAGCTGCCTTAGCATATTCTGAAAAAAATGAATCATTATGTGAATTGTTAGAATTTTGTTTTAACAATAATATTTGGACAACAGCATGTTGTAAGGGGCATAGCAATAGTGATGGTTTTGTGACTTTTAATTTAAATTATGAAAACACTGAAAATTTCTTTTTATTTCTAGCAAGCAAATTGCTAGGACCATTTGATTTACTTTTAGACTCAAATGGTACACAAATAAAAATACCTAAATATCCTACATGCACTTTGCACATATATAAGTATGATTATACTGGAGGAACTATTCTGTATCCATCCACTTATACTGATCAAATATTACAACATGTTTTAGAATGTGCAAAAGAATATACTGAAACAAAAAACAATTTACCATCTCCTAAGTATAGACGATAATTGTTAAGTCTTATTCATTCCAAATAGATCCCTGCAACAAGCTGCAATAAAGACAGGAAGTTAAAATAAGAAAAGGCTAGGTAAAACCAGCCATTTTTTATAATAAAAGAGGAGGTAGTTATGAAAGTGCCATTGCGATATCAAAATACTGAATACGACTGTGGAACAACATCATTTGTTAATGCCTT
>CACXGX010000067.1 GCA_902767365.1 uncultured Erysipelotrichaceae bacterium | reverse complement strand
TATTATGGTAGCAGTGGTTGAAAGTGGTGAAAAGTGGGGGATTATTATGTTGATGGGTGAATTTCATCATAATATTGATGAAAAAGGGCGTCTAATTCTTCCTGCAAAATTTAGGGAAGAGTTAGGTGAAAATTTTATTATTACGCGTGGATTAGAAGAATGCCTATTTGTTTACACGATATGCGAATGGGAAAAAATAACAAAGAAACTTAATAATCTACCATTCACGAAGAAAGATGCTCGTAGTTTTATGAGATTTTTCCTTTCTGGTGCTACTGCAGCAGAGTTTGACAAGCAAGGTCGAATTAATATTACCTCTCCATTGGTTGCTTACGCCGATTTAAAAAAGGAATGCGTTATAATCGGCGTAGGAGACCGACTAGAAATTTGGTCAGAAGAAAAATGGAATAATTTCTATACTACAAATAAAGATAGTTTGTCAGATATTGCAGAAACTTTATTTGATTCTAATTGGACTGAAGGAGAATAGTTATGCATATTAGTGTTTTACTAAATGAATCAATTGAAGGTTTAAATTTAAAAGAAAACGGTATTTATGTAGACTGCACTTTAGGTTATGCAGGGCATTCCAGTGAAATATTAAGACGAGTTAGAAGGGGTCATCTATTCGCCATAGATCAAGATAAAGATGCTATTAATTATAGCCAAAAGAAATTATCTGAAATAGGAGATAACTTTACTATAATTAAAAGTAATTTTTCTTGTTTAAAAAAAGAATTAAATGAAAGAAATGTAGAATTTGTAGACGGGTTTTTATTTGATCTTGGAGTATCATCTGTACAATTAGATGAAACTGATAGAGGTTTTAGCTTTCATAACGATGCAAAACTTGATATGAGAATGGATCAAGATGCTAAATTGACCGCATATGATGTTATTAACACTTATAGTGAGTCAAAGTTAAGAGAAATATTTTTCAAATATGGAGAAGAAAAATATTCAGGTAGTATAGCTAAAAATATAGTCAAATATAGAAATACAAAGAAAATTGAAACAACATTAGAGTTAGTAGATATAATACAGAATTCTGTTCCTATGAAGGTAAGAAGGGAACACCATCCTGCACGTAGAGTCTTTCAAGCCGTACGTATAGAAGTCAACCATGAGTTAGATATACTTGAAGGTGCTTTGAAGGATGCTTTATCTATGTTAAATGTAGGTGGTAGAATTTGTGTTATTACTTTTCACTCTTTGGAAGATAGAATAGTTAAAAATGTTTTTAAGGAGTATACTTTGGTTGATCCTAAAGTTAAAGGGCTTCCTGATATTCCTAGTTTTTACTTACCTAATTTTAGATTGGTAAATAAAGATGTAATTATTCCTAGTGATGTTGAACTTGCTAATAATAATAGATCTCGTTCAGCAAAGTTAAGAATTATAGAAAGAATAAAATAAGGAGAAAAAATGAAAAAGAAAAGGATGAAGAAGGTTGTAAAAATTGGCAAGGTAGAAAAACTTGTTTATAGTTTTGCATTGTTTTTATTGGTTGCATTACCATTTACAATTGTGTTTTTACAAGCTACTTTGTCTAAAATAAATGTTCAAGTTGAACAAGTAAAAAAGGAAATAAGAACTCAAGAAAAAAAGAATGAATCTTTGTCGATGAAAATAAATGAACTTGCTTCACTTGATAAGATTATCGAAGTTGCACATAAACAAGGTTTGAGTTATAATAATGATAATATAAAATCTGTTGAATAGACTTAGGGTGTGATTATTAATGAAAAAAGAAAAGAACGAATTAAAGAATATTAGATTTAGTAAATTCTATATTGTTATCGCTCTTTTTTTCTTTGCAATAATATTACGAAGAATATATGTTTTATCTAATAATGAAATAGTAGAAAATGTAAATATTCAATCTCTTGCTAGTAATAGAATTACAAGAGTAGAAACTCTATATTCAAAACGTGGAACAATTTATGATGTTAATGGTGATGCACTTGCTCAAAATATTTCATCTTATACTTTAATAGCTTATTTATCTCCTTCTAGAACTGGTAGTTCTAAAATTCCAAAACATGTTGTTGATGTTGATTATACTGCAGAAGAATTATCTAAAGTATTAGATATTTCTAAGGAACAAATTGTTAAATATTTATCTAAAGATGCTTATCAAGTTGAACTTGGTCCTAGAGCCAAAAATCTTAGTGAACTCAAGAAAGATGAAATAAAAGCTTTAAATTTACCAGGTATTGATTTTGTTGAAACTCAACAAAGGTATTATCCTTATGGAAGATTTGCTTCTTATCTAGTTGGGTATGCTAGAAAGAAAGAAAAAGAAAATGATAAAGGTGAAATAGTTGAAGATATTGTCGGAGAAATGGGAATTGAATCTTATTTTGATAAAGAATTAACTGGAGTAAATGGTTTTGTTGAATATCAAAAGGATAGAAATGGTTATAAGATTCCTGGAACTCATGAAGTAACAGTAGATGCAGTTGATGGACATGATATATATTTAACAATTAATAGTAGTGTTCAACTATTTGTTGAAGATGCTATTGATGAATTAACTAATAATTGTAAAACTGATTTTATTAGTGTAATGTTAGCAGATGCTAAAACAGGTGCAATACTTGCAAGTGGTACTTACCCAACTTTTGATCCTAATATTAAAAATATTGATTCTTACCTTAATTTAAATGTGTCTGTTCCTTTTGAACCTGGAAGTACAATGAAAATTTATTCATATATGGCGGCAATGGAAAATGGAAAATATAATGGTAATGAAAAATATAAATCAGGTACTTTTACTGCAAAAGATGGAACTGTAATGGGAGACTGGAAAAGACAAGGATGGGGAAATTTGACATATGATCAAGGATTTGCTTTATCAAGTAATGTTGCTGTTATGACACTTATCTCTAAATATATGAATGCAGAAATGTTGAAAAATTATTATAATAAATTAGGTTTTGGAAGTAAAACAGGAATTGAACTTCCTAATGAAGCTAGTGGTAAGGTTGCTTTTAGATATGAGACTGAAATATTAAATGCTGGGTTTGGTCAAGGTATTACAACAACTCCTATTCAAAATATTAAAGCATTAACTTCTATTTCAAATGATGGAATAATACTTCAACCTTATGTTGTTGATAAAATTGTTGATCATGATACTGGAGAAGTATTATATCAAGGCGGAAAAAAAGAAATCGAACGTGTTGCAAGTTTGAATACAGTTCAAAAAATGAAAGAACTTATGAGAAGTGTTATTACTGGTACATCTGGAACATCTACTGGTTATGTTTATTATATGGATGGTTATGATTTAATTGCTAAAACAGGAACTGCTCAAGTTGCTAATCCAAATGGAAAGGGTTATTCTGATAGTATAGTTGTAAGGGGACTTGCTGGTATGTTTCCTGGAGAAAATCCTCAAGTATTAATTTATATGGCTATAAAAAGTGAAAATTGCAGTACTTCAGTTATTTCTAAAATGGTTAAAAGTATTGTAAAAAATACAAGTAAATATTTAGAAATATATGATGAAGCTAAAGTTAAAACTACTAAATTAAATAGTTATACTGTTGAATCTTATACTAATAAAGAAGTAAGTAGTGTTACTTCAATATTAAAAAGTAATCAAATTAGATATGTAGTTTTAGGTAATGGAGATAGAGTTGTATCTCAATATCCTATTGTTGGTGAAAAAATAAATAAAATTGATAAAGTATTTTTGTTAACAAATGGAAATGAAATAAAAATGCCTAATATTGTTGGATATAGTGCTAAAGATTTTTATAATTTTGTAAATATTCTTGATTTACCTTATTCAATTGATGGAATAGGTTATGTTTTAAGTCAAAGTATTCCACCAGATTCAGTATTAGATAAATCTCAACAATTAGATGTTAAAATGGGTGCTAAGTATTAAAGAATCATTATGATTCTTTTTTATTGCTTTTTTATCTTATTTTATAAATTATAATAATCAAGAAGATTTAAGTGATATTTTTAAAGTTTGTTAGTAGTCATTAATATATTAAAAAAATGTTAAGAATGCAATAAACATAATGATTTTAGTATTTGTTAATTTTAGGAATTATATTTTATTAAAAGAAAAATAGAAAGGATTATGGTTAATAAAAAAATCAGGATTAATTCCTGATTTTATATTGCTCTATAAGTATCTTTATATTTAAATGGATTTTTAGGATCTATTTTATCAACGAAAAGGATTCCATTTAGATGATCTATTTCATGTTGAAAGACAATTGCTAATTCTTCTCTTGCTCTAATTGTTATTTTTTTACCATTTATGTCATATCCTTCAACTGTAACTCTTGCACATCTTGGTACGATTCCTATTGTTTCTCTGTTAATACTTAAGCATCCTTCACCATCTTCAACATATATTTTTTCTTTTGATTCACTTACTATTTTAGGATTTATTACTATATAAGTATTGAAGTTTCCTTCTTCAGTTTCATGGACAATTGTTATGTATCTTTTTAAAACTCCAATTTGCACTGCTGACATTCCCATTCCTGGTCTTAAACTATATTTTGCTGCTATTTCGTCTATTTGACTATTTCTTAAATATTCTACCATTTTGTCAATATTTTGTTTGTCTTCTTCACTTAATGGGAAACTTACTTCTTTACTTTTTTTTCTGAGTATTGGATTTTTTTCATCTAAAATGTCTTTTGTTAATAGCATAATAATACACCTCTTACTGGGTATATTTTATCATAAAAACCTATATTTTAAAAGTATTTTTTTATCTTGCGTTTCTAGAGCCAATTACGATTACTAATAGAATAAATAATACTAAAACAATTGCATAGTTATTGCTTCCATAGTTTCCACAATACATTGGATATGGTTGATAATTATTTCCACAACAACTTCCACCACCATAATAGTACATAATCATACCTCCATTCTAATATAGTTTATTAAAAAATATTAAATGTGCTACTACATTAGTCTATAGGTTAAATATATTCAATGTGTTATAATATTAATAGACGTTTAGAGGTATATTATGGCTGATGATTATGTTATAGGAATTGTAAAAAAAATTATATATCGTAGTAATACTGGATATTGTGTTGGAGTATTTAAAGTTAAAGATACATCTGATAGTTTTAATTATTTAAAAGATTCCAGTATGTCTTTTACTGGAGTCTTTCATGAATTAGAAGAGGAAGATAATTATAAATTTTATTGTAATATTGTTAATCATCCAAAATATGGTGAACAATTAAATGTGTCTTTTTATGAGAGAATTATGCCAGAGGAAAAGGATTCAATTGTACTATTTTTATCTAGTGGTACGTTTCATGGAATAGGGGAGAAAACTGCTCAAAAAATTGTTGATATTCTAGGTGAAAATGCTTTACAGATTATTATTGATAATCCTAGTAATTTAATGCTTATCCCTGGTATTAGTAAAAAACAAATCGATACTTTACATAATACTTTAATTGAGTATTCGAATAGTTATAATGTAATATTAAAACTTACTGATATGGGATTTGCAACAAGAGATGCGATGACTATTTATAATAAATATAAGTCTAATACTCTTAATGTTATTGATGATAATCTTTACTTTTTGATAGAAGATTTAAAAGATATAACTTTTAAGAAGATAGATGCAATTGCTCTTAAACAAGGTTATTCTAAGGATGATAAAAGAAGAATATGTTCTTCAATTGTTTGCACTATGGATGAATTGTGTAATAGTTTATCTCATTGTTATCTTCATATAGATATGATATTTAGATATGTGACTATTAATCTTCAAAATACTATTAGTGAAGAACTATTTATTGAATGTTTAAATAGTTTAATACTTGATTTGAAAATTATTAAATTGGAAGAAAAGTATTATTTAAGAAGTATGTGGGATGCTGAAGAAATGATTACTAATCGAATAGTTTATTTAAATGGTAAAAAAGATTTAAAAGTTGATAATGTTGATTCTTGCATTGAAGAGTTAGAAAAGTCTAAAAAGATTAAGTATAATACTGAACAAAAAGAAGCAATTATTAATTCTATAAGAAAGAATTTTTTGATTATAACAGGTGGTCCTGGTACTGGTAAAACTACTATTGTTTCTTCAATAATTGATTTATATAGAAAAGTTAATGATTTAACTTATGAGCAATTATTAGATGAAGTTGTATTGCTTGCACCAACAGGTAGAGCAAGTAAGAGATTGACTGAGAAAAGTTTATTTCCTGCTTCTACAATTCATAGTTTTTTAAAATGGAATAAAGAATCAGATAGATTTGCAGTTAATGAATATAATAAAAGTGATGCAAAACTTGTTATTATAGATGAAGCTAGTATGGTTGATGTTATGCTTTTTAGTAGTTTATTGAAAGGCTTAAGAAATGATACAAGAATTGTTATGGTTGGAGATTATGATCAATTACCAAGTGTTGGACCAGGACAACTTCTTAAAGATTTAATTGAATCTCATGTTACTGAAATTATTTCTCTATCTATTTTATATAGGCAAGGAGAAGATTCTTCAATAATAGAACTAGCTCATGATGTAAATCATGGAAATATTAATACTTCATTATTTAATGTTAATTCTGATTTAAGTTTCATTGAAACTAATGATATAGTTTCTGCTATTAGTGAAATAGCTGAAGCATATAAAGATATTTCATATAATGATTTTCAAGTTTTAGTTCCTATGTATAAAGGAATAAATGGAATAGATAATTTAAATAAGATACTTCAAAGTATATTTAATCCTAAGTCTAAGAATAAAAAAGAAATTGTTGTTGGAGATGTTACATATAGAGAAAATGATAAGGTATTACAACTAGTAAATATGCCAGATGAAAAAATATTTAATGGAGATATAGGGGTTATTTCTAAAATAGATAATAAAGAAATAGTTGTTGATTTTGATGTTAATCAAGTTAAGTTTACCCCTCAATCATTTAATAAATTTAAACATGGGTATGCTGTTAGTATTCATAAAAGTCAAGGATCTGAATTTGATATAGTTGTTGTTCCTGTTGTTTCTCTATATAATAAAATGCTTTATAGGAAATTATATTATACAGCAATTACTAGATGTAAGAAAAAGTTAATTTTAGTTGGTAATATGAGTTCTTTAAGTAAGGCTGCAAGTAATAATAATCAAGATATTAGAATGACTACAATAAAAGATAAACTGATTAAAAAATCTAGTATATAATTTTTTTAATTGTAAAAAATAATAGTGTACCGGTATATCATATTTGAAGTTTGAGGTGATTATTATGGATTACATGTGGAAAGTACTAGCTGTAATGGGAATAAGTGCAGGAGCTTTAATGCTTTATAAAATAAAAAATCCCGATTGTATTCAAGATATGAAAAAATCGTTGGATAACATTACTAAGTGTGCTAGTAATAAAATGAATAATATGATGAAATAGTCAAGTTATAAACTTGACTTTTTGATTGTTTTTATTTATCTATTTTGTTATAATATCTTTCTATAGGAGGGGTAATATGTTTGGAAAAATTAAACAGAAAACTGATAAATTAGATGTTAATTCTTTAAATAGTCTAATAAATATTGGTAAAAAAGTATTAAATATTTTATTTATACTTTTAATTATACTTATGGTATTTGTAATTAGTAGATTAGTTACTGATCTAGGAATTATTAATGCAATTAAGACAATATTAAAGATTTTAATACCATTCTTTTTGGGACTTATTATTGCGTGGTTATTAGATCCTTTAGTATGTTTTCTTGAGAAAAAAGGTTGGAAAAGAAGTTTAGGTACATTTTTTATTTTTTTCCTTTTTATACTTTTAATTGTATTGTTTTTTTGGATTGTTATACCAAGTATAGGTAAACAAATACAAGATGCAATTGGTATGGTTCCAAGTGTTGTTAATAGTTTTAATAAATGGATTGATGACTTATTTCATAATCTTAGTAACATATATAATTATGATTTTACTTCGATAAAACAAAATATATATAATGGTATTTCTAATTATACTAATACTTTAACAGAAGATATTCCTAATTTTGTAATAAAAGTTTTTTCTAAGATTTTATCTGGCGGAATGACTTTTGTTATATCTTTATTTATAGCATTTTATATGTTGTTTGATTTTAAAAATGTTAGAAAAACTTTGATTAGTTTTATGCCTAAAAGGGTACATAATACTTTTTTAGATCTTACTGATAGGTTAAATGTTTCTTTAAAAAATTATGTTTTAGGTACTCTTTTTGTTACTATTATATTATTTAGTTTCCAATCTTTAGGTTTTGTAATTGCAGGACTTAAGGCCCCTCTAGTATTTGGACTTATTTGTGCTATTACTAATATAATTCCTTATATAGGTCCATATATAGGAGGAATACCTGCTGTTTTGGTTGGATTTACAATTAATCCACTTGTTGGGATTTTAACATTATTATCTGTAATTATATCTCAATTTTTAGAAAGTTATATATTAACACCATTAATTCTTAGTAAAACAATGAAATTACATCCAGTAACAATTATTATTGGTTTATTAATATTTGAATATTTCTTTGGAATAATTGGTATGATTATTTCAACTCCAGTTATTTCTTGTTTGAAAATAGTATTTAATTTTATTGACGAAAAATATGACATTTTTGAGAAAATACAAGGTTAATTTATTAGATTGTAATTGATTATTACAGTCTTTTATTTTATAATTATTTTAGAATAGGTGGTAGTATGAATAAGAAAGATAGTCCTGGATTTATTGTAATTATGTTTATTATTTTTACTTTTGTTGGATTAGGTATTTTCTATATTTTTACAGATTATAATAGTCCTTTTATAGATGAGACAAATATTTATGCTACTAAAATATATCATAAAAAAGATGATAATTCGTTAACATATTCTAGCGTATTTTTAAAATCTAATAACAAGTCTATTATTGAATTGAATAATAAAAAAGTAAGTCTATCTTATAGTGATAACCAAAAAAATCTTTTATTTAATGATAAATCTATAATATCTATATCTAAAAGAAAAACATATGAAATGTTTAATTATAATAATTTATTTTTAATTATTTACGAATATTATAAAAAACAAAATACTGGTATTATATATATTGTAGACTGTGATGGTAATATAGTGGATTATATAACTAATGTTGATAATAAAAATAAATATATGATTCCTTATTCTATATATTTAGATGATGATAGTTTAATAATTGAAGCTGGAAGAATGGAAAATGATAGAATTTTAATATTAAATGACTATTATAGTTCCCCATCTGTTTGCGATGAAAAAGCTTTAAATCAATATAGTATTATTAAAGATGATGTAGTATCGGCAAAATATAGTTTTAATGTTGATAATAATGGGAAAACTTCTTTTAAAATGATTGAAGTAATTGAAACAGTTGGTGATTATAGTAATAAATATTGTAGATAAATCTTGATTATTTTTTAGTGGTTTGTTAGAATATACCTAGTAATTATATTTTTAGAGATGTTGACGGAAGAGGAGTACTAATAGAGTCTTTTAAAGAGAGATCTTGGATGGTGAAAGAGATTATTTATTCTATTAGGAAGGCTGCTTCATGAGTCTTTCGGGATGACCGTTATGTTAATTAAGATCAAAATAGGATGGTACCGTGATTTTCACTCCTATATTTGGTCTTTTTATTTTATAGGAGGATTTTATGAAAAGATTAATTGCTATTGTTGGAATGAGTGGAAGTGGTAAAAGCATTGCAACTGATTATTTGGAGTCAAATGGGTGGACAAAACTTTATTTTGGCGGGATAACGTATAAATTAATGCAAGAACAAGGAATTGAAAGAACTCTAGATGGAAAAAGTGAACAATTATTTCGTGAAAAATTAAGAAAAGAACATGGTCCAGAGTGCTATGCGAAGCTATTAGAGCCAGATATTAGAAAATCTTTAAAAAAGAATGATGTAGTTTTAGATGGTCTATATTCTTGGTATGAGTATAAATATTTAATTGAAAGATTTAAAAATTTAAAGTTAATATGTGTGGTTACAGATAAAGAAGTAAGATATGAAAGAGTTGCCAATAGACCAGAGAGACCATTTGATAGAAATGCTATAAAACACCGTGATCTTACTGTAATAGAAAATTTATATAAAGGCGGACCAATTGCTTTTGCAGATTATTATATATTTAATAATGGAACGGTTGAAGAATATCATAAGAGATTAGATGAAATATTAGAAAGTATAGGTGAATAATAAATGAAATATTTAAAAAGTACAGAAATTAGAAATTTATGGTTAGATTTCTTTAAAAGTAAAGGACATCAAGTTATTGAAAGTGCATCATTAATTCCTGAAGATGATGATTCTTTATTCTTTGTTAACGCTGGAGTTACTCCTTTAAAGAAATATTTTGATGGTACTATTGTTCCTGAAAATAGAAGATTAACAAGTATTCAAAAATGTATTAGAACCAATGATATTGAAAATGTTGGAGTTACTAAAAGACATCAAACATTCTTTGAGATGATGGGTAACTTTTCAGTAGGTGATTATTTTAGGGATGAAGCTCTTGATTTTGCTTTTGAATTTTTGACAAGTCCTGATTATTGTGATATTCCTGTTGAAAAATTATATTGTACTATTTTTACAAACGATGAAGCATCATATGAAAAATGGGTTAGTCTTGGAATGATTCCTGATCATATAGTTAGATTAGATGGAAATTTTTGGGAAATAGGAAGTGGACCTTGTGGACCTGATTCTGAAATATTTTTTGATAGAGGAGAAGAATATGATCCTGATGGTGATGCTTTAGAAAAATTTAGAAATGATGAAGACCAAGAAAGATTTATAGAAATATGGAATAATGTTTTTAGTCAATATAATTCTGAACCTGATAAAAAAAGAGAAGAATATAAAGAACTTCCACATAAGAATATTGATACAGGTGCAGGTCTTGAAAGATGGTGCTGTATATTTCAAAATGTTGATTCTAACTTTGATACAGATTTATTTGTTCCAATTATTAATCATATAGAAGATATAAGTGGAGTTAAATATAATGGAGAAGTTTATTTTAAAATAATTGCAGATCATATAAGAGCAATTACAATGGCTTTATCTGATGGGGCAATTTTTGAAAATAGTAATCGTGGATATGTATTAAGAAGACTTTTAAGGCGTAGTGTTAGAAGTGGTAGAAAACTTGGAATTAATGAGCCTTTTATGTATAAATTAGTTGATACTGTTGTAGAGATTATGAAGGATAGTTATCCAAAATTATTAGAGAATAAGTCTTATGTTAAGGGGCTTGTACTTGAAGAAGAAAACTTATTTCATCAAACCTTAAGAGCAGGTGAAAGAAAACTACTTGAATTAATTAAAAATAGTCAAGATGGTACAATAAGTGGTTATGATGCATTTAAACTATATGATACTTATGGATTCCCATTTGAATTAACTGTTGAATATTTAGAAGATGAGAATATGACAGTTGATAAAGAAGAATTCGATAAATATATGAATGAAGCTAGAAAAGTTGCAAAAGAAAGTAGGACTCAAGTAGCTAATATGAATATTCAAAATGAGGATTTACTTAAGTTTTTAGCTCCATCAGAGTTTTTATATGATACTTATGAATTAGATGATTCTAGAGTAATTGGATTATTTAAAGATGGTAAAGATGTAAAAGAACTTGATAGTGATGGTTATGTTATATTTGATAGAACATGTTTTTATGCTGAAAGTGGTGGACAAGTTGCAGATACAGGAGCAATCAAGAGTAAAGGATTTAAAGCAAAAGTTGTTGATGTAATAAAAGCTCCAAATGGGCAACATATGCATTTATTAGAAGTATTAGAAGGTAAATTAAAATTAGGTGATACTTGTTCTTTAAAGATAATGAAAGATAAAAGATTAAGAACAAGAGTAAATCATAGTTCTATTCATATTGTACAAAAAGTATTACAAGATAATTTATCTAGTTCAATACATCAAGCAGGAAGTTATGTTGACTCAGAAAGGTTGAGATTTGATTTTACTTATACTGGAAAAATAAGTGATGAAGATATATTTAAAATAGAAGATAAAGTAAATGAAATTTGTAAGAAACATATTGATAGTAAAATAAGTACAATGAGTTTAGAGGCAGCTAAAAAACTTGGTGCAATGGCATTATTTACTGATAAGTATAAAGATGTAGTTCGTGTTGTAACTATAGGAGATTCAATAGAATTATGTGGTGGTACTCATATTAAGAATACTGATGAGATTAAACGTTTTGCAATTTTAAAAGTTGAATCAAAAGGAAGCAATCTATATAGACTAGAAGGATGT
>CACXGX010000066.1 GCA_902767365.1 uncultured Erysipelotrichaceae bacterium | reverse complement strand
AGTAATTTTATTCATATCCCAAAATACTTCTCTTAGTATTTTTTTCTTTTCTTTGTTCATTGTCATAACTTCTTCTTCATTTCCATTAGAGACTCTCGCAGCATAAACAGATAAAACATCTTTCCAAGGTGCTCTATCAGATTCAACTATTACTTCATCATGTAATATTTTTCTTTTTAGTGAATTTATTTCACTATCCATCTCATTATTTAATTCTATAATACAATCACTCATCCTAATTGGATTACTAGAGTCAGATGAAAAGAATATTCCAAATATAGATGTTATTAATAATCCAATTAAACAAATAACTATTATTGGAATCATTAACACAGAACCACCTGCTAACAAAATATTCACTAAAGATTTTAAACTAGCAATCATTCCATTAATTGCACTCTTACTTGATTTAAACAATTTTTTACCTACATCCTTTGATTTATTTTTAACACTTATAGCCAACTTTTTTCCTTGTTCAGTTATTTTCTTACTTACTTTTTTATTTTCATTAACAACTACATTTTCTACTTTATTTATTTTATCCTTTGTTTTAATTCCATCTATTTTCTCTTTAATAACTTTTTTATTCTTATTATCTTGTATTACATTTTTTGTTTTATTAACACTTTTCTTACTTAAATATAATGCCTCATCCTTTGCTCTATTTGATTCATATTTTAGTTTATCACTTGCATAATCAACTGCATTAGTGTCTCCAGTAGTATTATCTTTTACTTTTTCATTTAGATATACCAATGGATCTTTTATTCTTTCTTTCCACGCTGTTGCTCTATCAAAAACTTTTATATCTTTCTTTTTTATTTCTTTTGTTTTTATATCTTTCAAAATATCACCTCCAAAAACAAAAAAAGAACTAGTAATATTTCTACTAATAGTTCTTATTACTTGTTTATTATTGGTCGCATAATAAACATCTTCATTTGAGTTCTTACAATTCAATTAATATCATATAATGAAATTTATTATTAAAAAATTTATATATGATTTTTCTTCCATGGACATATCATATTACTATTATATTGATAATTATGACGTCTAATGTTAGCATTAATATTTTCAATTATTTCCTCTGTCGAATCACTTATTACTTTTTTTACATCTATATCATTATACGAATCATCTATATAATAATACTGAAATAAAATATTATGTATTTGATAATAAAAATTATCAACAGCATTTTTGATTGATAAATCAATCAATGTTGATTCTTTTGATATTTTTTTGTCAATAAAATTATCCCATAAATGTGCATTGTATCTAACAAGCATTCCATATGCCATAATTAATATATAGCAATAAAACGATACATTTAAATCTTTTATTCCCTCATTATATTTATCGGGTAAAATCAAAAAATTCTTATAATATATATTACTTTTATTAAATTTATTTTCTTTAATATTTTTTTTCCCTTCAATATTAATACTGCAACTAATCATATTATAGTTATATATTGAAGTAGCCATCATTCCAAAAGCTTTAAATATATATCTTTCTTCATCATATATTCTATCACCATAAATAGAATAAGTTGTCTTATCATTTTTTTCTTGAGATGCAATAAAAGAAATTCTTCCGGTTGTTTTATAATATACATCTCCTAAACCTGGAATATGTCTTAATATTTTATTTAAATCTATGCTTTGAGCAGTTAAAGTACAATCAAATAAATTAAGTAAAGAAATTAATGCACCATGTTGTTTTGTGTTTACTCTCGACTCTAATATAGTACTTCCAATATTTTGGTTTTTAAATGTAAAACCATGATCCTCAAAACCTTTCAATATACCATCATCAAAAGATTTCAAATAACAAGTTCCTTTTAAAATATTATTAAAAGCATATGAATATAACAATGGGCTAGTTTCCAAACTAGATGCATTTCCTACACTATAATATTGTCTTGCTTGTCTAAAACAAGCAGATGCAACTTCTGAGTGATATTTTATTTCATCATCATTTTTTTCTGGAAACTCGTTTTTTAAAAAATCAATACAATATTGTGTTTGCTCAAATAATTTTAAATCATTCATTGTTGATTCAAGCGGATTTTTTGTAATTCTATACTCATTCATAACTTACCTCACTAAATGTTTATTATACTATGTTTAATTATTTTTCACTAGGTTTTGTTGTCATCAATTTATATAATTTAGTATCTTTTGGAAATTCATTTTTAAATGGTATTAATGAACTACCTATTTTTAATAATCCTTCTCCAACATCAACATTTGTAATATATCCCATTTGAGTATCTGATATTGATAATAACTTTGCTAATTCTTTTGAATCTGT
>CACXGX010000065.1 GCA_902767365.1 uncultured Erysipelotrichaceae bacterium | reverse complement strand
CTTCTTGCTGCAACATTTATTACACAAGGAAGCAATTCTCCTGCTATTTTGTACATATTTGGAATCATTAATAACAATCCTTGAGATGCTGTATAAGTTGTTGCAAGTACTCCATTTTGAAGTGCTCCATGAACTGCAGCAATTGCTCCAGCTTCACTTTCCATTTCAACTACTTTTACTTCATCGTTCCAAAAGTTTTTCTTTCCACCACTAGCCCATTTATCTGCATATTCTGCCATTGGAGATGCTGGTGTTATTGGATATATTCCTGCTAATTCAGTAAAATTATATGAAACATAACTACATGCTTCATTTCCATCCATTATTTTGTACATAAAATTCACCCTCTCTTATTATCACTATTTAATTATAAAACATTTTATAAAAAAAAGATATGATTAAAAAAGAAAAGAGCTAATTTTTTTATTAGCTCCTAAAAATCATTTGGTTTTAAAGTTGGTTCATATACTGTTCCCATAAACCATACTTCACCACTATTTTTATCTCTTATTAGATATAAATATGGATTATCAAATGAAAGATTTATCCTTTTTACTGGTACTTCAAATAAATAATTAAATCCACCATCTGCATTTCCAACCCCACCTTCAAGTGTTGCTGCTGCGGCTTTAATTCCCTCATTTGAGAATTCAATATTAGCTTTATGTTTTATTGTTGAGATGAATTCTCCTTTACTATTTTTTAACATTGAACCTAAATCTGCTTTAGTTGAATCAAATACATCAGTTATTCCAAGTTTAATAAGGTCATCCATTATATTTAATTCATATTCAAATTTGAACATTGGAATATATCCTTCAACAAAAGTTACATATCCTTCTTCAAAGTTTTCTTTTTTTAATTCTTTTAAGTTATTAATAACTTTGTTAATATCTTCTATTGTTACTTTATCAACATAATCTTTTAATGTTCCAGTTTTTGGCATAATAGCTACATATTGTAGTGTTGTACCATTATATGTTTTTAAGTCTTTTGCAAATCCTTTAACATTGTCATCATCATATAACATGAAATCTGTTGAAATTTCTTCTTTTCCATAATTTTCATTTAATTCTTTGATAAATCTATCTGCTACTTTATTAGGATCTTCTTTTTCATAATATTTTGACTCATCTGTATTTAACCATTCTTGATATGCCTTTTTTATTGTTTCTCTTACTTTTTCTTCTCCAAGTGTTTTAACTACATTATAGTTATTGAAACTTGCAAGGATTTTAGCAGCCATTATTCCATCTTTTCCATTAAATTTGATTGAATCATAGCCAGCAAATCCCATATATGGTGCTTCCATATAAGTATATTCATAGTCTTCACCAGGTAATTTTTCATGTGGATAATTTACATAATAAGACATGCAAGGTATAGTAGGATCGCTTCCTGACGCACAGTGAATTAAATTATTCCATTTCATATCAATTGCTAAAGCATTAACAAGGGCAAAATCAAGATCATCTACTGAATCAACTAATTTATCAATTAATTTAAATGTTTTATTACTTATCCAATTATTGATAGTATCAGGACTACTAAATGAATCTATTATTATTTCTGCATTATATTTATCCTTTAACATATTTTGATAGTCTTCTTTTACTTCCTCTTTAAATGAGTCACGAATAAACATAGCATTTGCAAAACTCATATTGTCATTATTGTCATATTTTTTTGCTTTATAGTCTCCTATTACAGCATCAAGTTGTTCTTTTGTTTCTCCAGTTGATCCTTCTGCTAACATTTCAAGTGCATATTTAATTGATAATGGACTATAAACTTTGTTTTTTTCTTGATTTTCTAGTTTTAAGAAATATAAATCAAATTTTTCAAGAGAATTTCCTGTCATTCTAAATTCAGACTTATTTTCATTTTTTGTTTCAATCTTATTTTCATCACCTTTATCTTTGTTTGTCTTACCAGTTGATAATAAAACAACTGTAACTATTGCTGCAGATAAAACTAAGCAAATTATTAATATTAAAATAATAGGTTTCTTTTTATTTGGTGCCCCAACCATGTATGATGTTTCTTCTTGAATTACAGATGTTTGTTCTTCTACTATTTTGTTTTCTTCTTCCATAATTTCCTCCTTTATTATTCTTTTACATAATAGCACAAAAGAAAAAGAAAGTCTATTTTTTTACTTTCTTTTCTATTTTTTCAAATATACCAAAATATTTTACTTCTATTGTATAGTCTTCTCTTATTTTATATATTTTTTTAAAGTCTTCACTTTGAGGATAATCTGGATTATATTGCCATACTAGAAAGATTGGATTT
Organism: uncultured Erysipelotrichaceae bacterium; assembly: GCA_902767365.1. GTDB lineage: Bacteria > Bacillota_I > Bacilli_A > RF39 > UBA660 > RUG13868. Next base: position 37,550 of record CACXGX010000065.1, on the reverse strand, counting down.
GCTTTAATTTCAATATTAGTAGTATTTGTTTCTAATTGTTCTTTTATATAATTTGCTCTTGTTATATCAATATATTTAATTATTCCAAACATTGAAATGTAGTAAAGAACAATAATTGTTAGAATTACTTCTGTTAATCTTGTATAAACTTTAATATTCATTTCTTCTGCAAGTAAACATGTTATTAATATTAAAGAAAAACATATAAAAGCAATATTTCCTTCATTAAATAATGGAGATATTAATGAAAATATCATAATTATTAAACATAATAAGTTAAACATATTTAATATGAACTTCATTTTCTTATTTTGAATATAATGATTCATACTTAATACAAATAAAACTATATATGATATGAAATAAAATATATAATACCAATTTTCAGTTGCAAAAATACCACTATACTTACTAAGAACTAGATTTAAATTAACTGGTGAATAGTGAAAAAAATTATATCCTAATGAAAAAATTAATATTGAATCAAATAATGTTATTACAACTCTACGATATATATTATCTCCTAATTTCTCATTTAAATAATAGTTAATTGGAATGGCTCCTAATATTATAAGCAAAATATTTCTTGAAAAAACCATTTCTATTAAATTGGATATATTACTTGTAATATTATTTGAATCTATATAGAATAAACTACTTTTAATCGTAGATAAACTTATAATTATTGTTATAAAATTTATTATCAATAATAAAAGATTCATTTTATTCTTTTTATTTTGATATATTAAATAAACTAAATTTACTATAAAAAATGCTATTGCAATATGTATTGAAGATAATGAAATAAATATAATAGTTAATATTTGTTTTATATAATCAAATAAGTTAATTTCATCTTTTAAGAAATTATAAAAATATATAAATATCATTAATGCAGGGAAAGTATAAGCAACTGTAAATGTTATTGATGTATAGTTATAAGAAAACATAAATGAACTTACTAAAAGTATTCCAATAATTGGATATAAATAATAATATTTATTTTTTACTTTTGTCATCATATTATTACATATTTTAACAAATTCAGTCATTAATAAGGCAAAGATGATATCAAATATTATTTTGTTATAAGAGAAAAAGTTTATCAAGATACTACTTATTATTCTTCCATCATTTACATTTATATTTTTAAAGCATTCAATTAACCCTTGTTTACCAATTAAATAGCTTTTCCAATCAGCTCCACTAATTGGAGATAATGCCCCAATAAAGAGAAAAAAAAGAAAGACAAATAAATTTATTCTATATTTAAATGTTAATGTTTTTAATTTTTCTTTCATAATTACTCCTACAACTTATCTATATAGTCTTCTATTAATTTTATAAAGTTATTTGTATTACTTACAAACTTTTCTGGTTTAAATGTTTTAGCTTTTTTTATTGCATTTCCTAATTCATTTAAATCTTTAACTGCTATTATATATTTTTTTTCTTCAAAATTTTCTACTATTTGTAACTGATGATCATTTAAATGTTCTTTATATTTTGCTAATCTTGGTACTGCTATTACTTTTTTCCCTTTATTTATTCCAGTTAATATACTTCCTACTCCTCCATGAGTTATTAAAAGACTACATTCACTAATTAATTTATCAAATTCTTCTCTTGGTACTAAATCCATTATTTCCATATTTTTACTAGCATATTTTGTACATCCTGCTTGTACTACTACCTTTTCTTTAATAGTCTTTTTATCAATTTCTTTATCTATTGCTTTTAAAAGCCTTGGGAATTGTTCATCATTTGTTCCTAGTGTAACGAATATCATTAGTAAATCCATCCTCCGTAAGTAGCTTTAGGATATAGCTTTAACATATCTTCCCATTGAACAATAAATAAGTCTGCAATATGATAAAGTAGTCTTCCTGTAGCTGTTTTAGTTTTACTATTAGCAAGAGTTTCTATGTATATTACTTTTCTTCTAAAAAGTTTAGCAATACAACACATTGGTCCTGCTGTATGAGTACCAGTTGTAATAACTACTTTAGGTCTTATTTTTATAAAATAAAATAAACTTTTAAAAGAATTGTATAGTAACTTAAACGGATAAGTTAAGAATTTTCTTTTAGTACCATAAACAAGGTAACCTACTCTATTTGGATAAGTCTTTTTAAGTCCTAAATTAGATTTGGTTTTTTCTGTAATAATATAATAATCATATTTTTCAAACATGGGAGATAACCTAAGTAATTCTGATAAGTGTCCCCCAGTAGAAGAAATAAATAGTACTTTTTTCTTTTTTTTCATAATTTCACCTTCTATAAGTTGTTAACTATTTTAATTATTTTGTCATTATATTCTTTTAAATTATCAAACTTTCTTTTTTTATGCTTTTTCAAAGATAGTATTCCTTCTTTTACCGAATCATATCCTTTAATATCATCTAAATATTTTTCTAAGTGCTTTGAAATAACAATATCTAGGCCAAGTGATTCAGCTTCAAGTATTGCCATTCCTTGTCCTTCGTACCTACTCATAAGAGCAAAAGCATCGCATTTATTCATAATATTAAAGGGATTATCATATTTACCTGTTAAAGTAATATATTCCTCCATTTTTAATTCTTTTATTAATTTTTGTAGATTATCTTTTTCTTCTCCATCACCAATGATATATAAATGATAATCTTTTTTTTCATCTATTACTTTTTTAAATTCTTCAATTAACAAATCAAAACCTTTTTGATGAACTAATCTACCAGTAGAACAAATATTAATTAATTTATCATTTACTTTAAAGTCAGTTTTAATATCTTTTTGCTCTTCAATTTTCTTTGTATCAATTATATTTGGTACAACTAGATATTCTTTATCTAATTTAGTAACTCTTATAAATGCATCTTTAGCTCCCTTTGATACACAACAAAAAGTATCAAAATATTTATATTTAGCTTTAAATGCATTAAACAATATTTTATATTTTGGTTCTTCTTTTAATTTAACTTCTATATCATTATGAACCCAAATAATTCTTTTTTTCGCAGAACACATTATAGCATTTAAGGCACAATCAGTTGAATAAGAATTATAATCTATTGCTATATCATATTCTTTTGTTATTTTACACTTATACATTTTTTTAATTAAATTAAATTTTAATACTTTTGTTATTGATGGTAACTTGTCTAAATAAATTACATTAACTCTTTTATCAATTTCTTTAACAAAAAGATTGTTTTTAGAAAATAAATATAAATCTATTTCATATTTAGAATAATCTATACAATGAAGAAAATTAATTAATGATCTTTCTATACCTCCAATATTAAGATCTTTTTGAAATATAGCAACTTTTTTCATAGTTAATATCACCTATAAATATAATACCACAATTTTGAAATAATTAAAAACTTGTGTTTATTGAAAATTAATAACATTTTTTAGTTTTTTATTTTACATTTGTTTTTATGTCAATATTTGTCTATTTTTCTTATTTTACTTACCTATTTATATGACCGTTATAGACTTGTAATAGGAGTTTATTGTATAATATATTTGTGATAATGGAGGTATATTATGAAACGTAATAGTGTTGTAAATATAATTATTATATTTTTGATAATGCTCTCTCCTATTTTTGTAAATGCAATTACAGTAACTACTGGGGTTGTTACTGCCGACTTAAATTTAAGAATTAGAAAAGGGCCTGGGGTGTCTTATGAGCAAATAGGTACGGCTACTTACAATTCAACAGTTACTATTCTTTCTTATAAAGATACTGGTGATGGTTGTACAGATAAATGGATAGAAATTAAATCTAGTACTGGAGTTCAAGGCTTTGTATGTTCAACTTATATTGGTAATATTACTACTAAGGAAGTAAATGAAGAACAAAATCAAGATGATACTCCAATTACTCCTGCTGGTCAAGAAATGGCTAATATGACAGCTGAAGAATTCGAACAATATCTTACTACTCAGGGGTTTCCTGAAGATTATAAAGTAAAACTAAGAGAATTACATGCAAAGCATCCAACATGGATTTTTAAGGCAGTTAAATCAAAATATACTTGGACTAATGCTTTAAATGAACAGGACAAATCAGGAACAAGTTTATTAAATGTAAATCCTACATATGCTCAAAATGGATATGAAGGGTATTTGTCTGTAGCTGAAGCAGATTATGATCATGACAATGATAATTTTTTAAAACATGATGGGACTTATTGGTTCCAAGCTAATAGACAAACGATTGCTTATTATATGGATCCTAGAAATTTCTTAGATGAAAAAAAAGTATTTATGTTTGAAGAATTATTTTATTATCCTAGTTATCAAAAAATAGATGTTGTTAAATATACACTTTCATCTGACTTTTTAAAACAATTTGCACAATACTTTATGGAAGGAGCACAGGTTTCTAAAGTTTCTCCAATTTATTTAGCGGCTCTTTCTAAACAAGAAGTTGGAACTTCAAATACAAATATATGTACAAATGGAAAAGCTGGAGTGTTATCAGACGGAGTTAACTATTCTGGATATTATAATTTTTTTAATATTGGAGCATCATCTTCTTTAGATCCTAAATTAAAGTCTTTACAACATGCTAAAGGTAAAGAATGGAATTCACAACAAAAATCAATTGTAGAAGGTTCAAAAGTAATATCTAATAACTATGTTAACTGTGGACAATATACTTCATACTTTCAAAAATTTAATACTGCTATTACTGCTACAAAAGGAATTTGGCATCAATATACTACAAATATTTCAGCCCTTGTATCACCAGCTAATTCTACATATAATGCTTATAATAATTTTAATTTAATAGAAAAAGATTTTGTGTTTGCAATTCCTGTTTATACTGGTATGCCTACATCAACTAGTTTACCTAAATTAGGAAATCCAAATAACTGGTTAAAAACTCTTACGGTAAATGGTTCTCTTGTAACAAACTTTGATAATGATAAGTTAGCTTATACTATTACTGTGCCTTATTCTGAGTCTGTTAATATTGGAGCAACACCAGTAAATAGCAAAGCAAAAGTAGCTGGTACAGGTACAATTGCTTTAACAGGAGATACAACAATAATTAAGGTTATAGTTACTGCACAAAATGAAAGTACAAAAACTTATACAATTACAATAAATAGAGAAAAGAAACCTGAAGAAATAATTACCCCACCAGAAGATAATATAGGAAACGATAATAATGGGGATGAAAATAATAGTATTGGAGACGATAATAATGATAACCAAGTAATACCTACTGTACCAGATGAACCAGTTATAAATCTAGATGATGTTTTAAAAGCTTCCGGTTATAAAATAAATGGTAGTTATTTATCTAATGTAACATTTGGAACAAGTGTAAGTACTATTACAAATAAATTAATTAATAAATACCCTACTGTAACTATTAATATTTATGATAGAAATAATAAAAGCAAATCATCTGGAACAATAGTTACTGGAGATAAAGTTACTTTATCAAGTAATGGAAATACAAAAACTATAACAATTGTTATCTATGGTGATACTAGTGGAGATGGTAAAATAAGTGGTATTGATTTATTAAATACTCAAAAGCACATTTTAGGAAAAACTAAATTACAAGGGGCATATTTAAAAGCTGCTGATACAAATAAAGATGGTAAAATTAGTGGTATAGATTTATTAAACATGCAAAAACATGTTTTAGGAAAACTAGTAATTAGCCAGAATTAGGAGGTTTTAGATGAAAAAGATTAAATTATTATGTTTGTCAGTTATAACATTTCTTTCATTTTTCTTTACAGTTAGTATGGTAAATGCTGCTAGTTTAAGTTTAAATGAGAGTTTAAGTACAACAAGTACTGTCGTTGGAAATACAATTACTGTTACTGTTAGAATGTCTAGTACTACTCCACTAGGATATATTAACTATTCAATGAACTATGATACTAGTAAATTAACTTTAACAAGTGGAACTCAAAATAATGTGTTGTATAGTTTCACAGGTTCTGAAAAAAGTACCACTGTTACATTTAAATTCAAAGCTAAGGCAAAAGGTAGTGCAACTGTATCATTAAAAATAAACGAAGCACTTGATTTTGATGGAAACAATCTATCAGGAACTAAGAGTGTTTCAAGAACAATTAATATAAAAACACAAGCCGAAATAGAAGCTAGCTATAGTAAAAATAATAATTTATCAAAATTGAATGTTAATAGTGGAACACTTTCTCCAGCATTTAATAAAAATACTTTATCTTATGGGGTTGAAGTACCATATGAAGTAACGAAAATTACAATATCTGGTTCAAAAGAAGATTCAAAAAGTTATGTTGATGGTTTCAAAACATATGAACTAGAAGAAGGAATAAACAAAATCAATATTAAGGTTACTGCTCAAAATGGTAGTTCGAAAGTATATGTAATAAATGTTACCAGAAAAGAGCTTACTCCTATAGTAGTAGACGTTTTAGGTGTTAATTATAATGTGGTACGTAAAAAGGATCTTATAGAAAAGCCTAATAGTAATTATGAAGAAACAACTATTAAAATTAATGATATAGACGTTCCTGCTTTTGTTAATGAAACTACTAATACTACTTTAGTTGGGCTTAAAGATAGTGATGGTAATATAGAATTATATGTATATGAAAATGATACTTATAAATTATATAGAGAGTTTACTTTTGATTCTATTATTATTACTGAGTCTTTAGAAAAAGATATTCCTGAAGGATATCAAAAAACTAATATCAAAATTGGCGATAAAGAATTAGTTGCATATAGAGAAAATGATAGTAGCGATTATTATTTATTCAATGGTATTAATATAAATACTGGTGAAGATAATTTATATCAATATAATAAGAAAGAAAATACTATTCAAATTTTCAATAAAAAAATGTTAACAAAAATTAATGAACTCAAAGATAAAGAAAATAATTATATGTATGTTATTTTTGGACTTGGAGGAGCTTTAATTATTACTTATTTATCAATTTTAATATCAAGTATTAAAAAAGTAAGAAAATCTAGAAAAAGAAAAGTTAATGAAGAAATAGTAAAAAATGAAGTAAAAGATGAAGAAATTGAAGGAGAAATAGAGAAAAAAATAGAAAAAGATGATAGAATTAAAGAAGATGTTTCTAAAAAAAGAAAAGTAAAAAAGAAATAATCTTCTTTTTTATTGGAGGGTATATGAAAAAAAGAGTAAAGGTACATTACAGTAGTCTATTTGCAATTATATTTATAGTGTCATCTATATACTTAATACATTCTATTTTATTATTTGAAAAAATAGAAACTACTCTTAGATATACTATTGTTTGTATAATTGGAGCAATAGATTTATTAATATTAATGAAGTTATTTATTGGAAAAAGAAAAAAGAAAAAAAGATATGCTTATTCTTTCATTTTAATAATATTTTCTTTATTATTTATATTTTTAGGATCTAATTTAACAAGAATATATAATTATTTTAGTGATATGAATAAAGAAGTTATTAATTCTGTTAGTCTTACTGCAATGAAAGGTAATAATTATGGTGATCTTTCAAAGTTAAAAGATAAAAAGATTGGGATAAGTACTGAAGGAGAAAATGAAGATTTAGCAAAGTCAATAATAGATAAATATTCTCTTGATAAAAATAATGAAATAATAAAGTATGAAAGTTATTCTAAACTTGTTTTGGATTTAAAAGATAATAAGATTGATTTAGCATTCTTGCCTACTAACTTTTCTGATATTTTATCAGATCGTGAAGAATTTGAAGAACATGCTGATTTATGGGAAAATATTGAAATTATTGATACTGAAGAAACAATTGCAAAAAAGGAAGAAGTTCATTTAAATGGAAGTTCTAAAGATGTTAGTGATCCCTTTACTATTCTATTAATTGGAATAGATTCTACTGCTGATGGTTTAAAGGGGGCTAATGACTCATTTAATGGAGATTCTTTAATAGTAGTTACATTTAATCCACATACAATGAATGCTACAATGTTAAGTATTCCAAGAGATAGTTATGTACCTATTACATGTATGAAAAATGTTGATAATAAAATAACACATTCTGCTGCTAATGGTACTAAATGTGTAATTGATACAATTCAAAAATTATTAGATATTAAAATAGATGCTTATATGAAAATAAACTTTAAAGGGGTTGTTGATTTAGTAAATGCAGTTGGAGGAATTGAAATAGATGTTCCATATGATTTATGTGAACAAGATAGTCAAAGAAGATTTGGAAAACATATGGTATATATAGAAGCTGGAAAACAGATTCTTAATGGAGAACAAGCTTTAGCATTTGCAAGAAATAGAAAAAATAATGCACAATTCTGTGCAAAAAAATGGACTCATGGTGAAAGAAGTGACTTCAAAAGAAGTGAGCATCAGCAAATGGTAATTCAAGCTGTATTAAATAAAATGAAGTCTTTTAGAAGTATAGATGATTTAGAAAAAGTATTAAAAATTATTTCTAAAAATCTTGACACTAATATGGAAGAAAAAGAAATTTTTTCATTTTATAATATAGCTAAAGATATATTAATATCTTCATCTAGTAATCAAGTATTAAACATTGAAAAATTGTATTTAGATGGTACTGGACAAATGATTTATGATGAAAGAAGTGGTTTAGTATTATGGGATTATATAATTAATCAAAAAAGTTTAAATGCTGTTAAAAAAGCAATGAAAGATAATTTAAAAGGTACTACACATGAATTAATTAAAGAGTTTTCTTATAGTTATGGAGAAGAATATGAAGCTAAAGTTATTGGTAAAGGATATAGTGGTACAGAGAAATATAAGCTTGTTGCTAATTTAGTTGGAATGAAATTATCTGCTGCTGAAACTTGGGCATCTAATAATAATTTAACTTTAGATATAACTTATGATAATAATTCAACAAGTACTAAAGGAACAATTATTGAACAAGAATATCCTGAAAGAAAGCGTATTGATTTAATTCCAAATAATGTTATGAAAGTAAAAGTTTCTGGAAATGGAAAAAATGAGCAATCAAATAATAAAGTCGATTGTGTAAAAACACCTAATGATAGTGCTTGTATTATTTCAAGTTTTGTTGGTAAAACAAAGAACGATTTTGAATCTTGGGCTAGTGGTTTTTCAAATGTAATACATGTTCATTATGAATATGTTGAGTCAGATGAATCAGTTGGTAAAATACTTAGCCAGGATATTACATCTGGTACTGTAAAGGATTTAATAGATGGTGATAAAACAATTAATTTAACAGTAGCAAAAGAAAAAACTCAAAGTGAAAATGATAATCCACCATTAGAAGATCCACCAACTCCTAATGGAGATAATCAAGACCCTAATGGTAATAATAATGGTGGTAGTGGAGAAGATAATCTTCCGCCTGATGAGAATGATAATAAGGAATAAGTGTATACTTATTCTTTTATTTAATTAAAAACTAGACAAATACTTCTTTTCATAGTATAATTTCTTAGTTAGTTCTTTAATAAAAAAGAAAGGAGATTTTATGATAAAAAAAGCAAACGACACTAAAATAATAATTTTAGGTGGTTTGGGAGAAGTCGGTAAAAACATGTATTGTGTAATGCATGATGACGAAATTATTATTATTGATGCAGGTATTAGTTTTCCGGATGCTGGATTATTAGGAATAGATTATGTCCTTCCAGATTTTACTTTTTTAAAACAAAATCAATCAAAAGTTAAAGCATTGTTTATTACACATGGACATGAAGATCATATAGGTGCAATTCCATTTTTAGTTCAATCATTAGAAATTCCTGCAATATATGCCCCAAATCAAGCTAAAGAGTTAATTGCACTAAAATTACAAGATAGAAATATTAGATATGATAATTTATTTGTATATGATGATACAACAATTGTTAAATTTAAACATATACAAGTTGAGTTTTTTAGAACTACCCACTCTATTCCTGATTCACATGGAATTCTTGTTAAAACACCAGATGGTAATATAGTAACAACTGGAGACTTTAAGTTTGACTTTACTCCTATTGGACCAATGGCAGATTTGCATAAAATGGCAAGGATTGGTGAAGAAGGGGTTGATGTACTGATAAGTGACTCTACAAATGCCTTAAATGAGGGAATTAGTAACAGTGAAGCGAAAGTTGATAATGCTTTAAATGATATATTTGATAAGCATATTACTCAAAGAATGATAATTGCTACATTTGCATCTAATATTTATAGATTAAAACATATTGTAGAAACATGTTATACACATGGTAGAAAATTATGCGTATTTGGTAGAAGCATGGAAAATAATATTAAAATATCTATAGAAGGTGGATATATAGATCACCCTGATATTTTGATAACTCCTGAAGAAGCTAATAACTTAAAGCCCGGAGAAGTTACAATTCTATGTACTGGATCTCAAGGAGAACCTCTTGCAGCGCTTTCTCGTATTGCAAATGGAACTCACAAACAAATTAAGTTAAGACCAGATGATGTAGTAGTATTCTCATCTTCTCCTATTCCTGGAAATGCAATGAGTATAGGTCATACAATTAATCAATTATATTTACAAGGTGTTAAAGTATATACAACACAATCATTATCTGATATACATACTTCAGGGCATGCTAATATGGAAGAATTAAAACTTATGATTAGACTAATTAAGCCAAAATATTTAATGCCTTTCCATGGTGATTATCGAATGCTTAAAAGTCATGCTAATTTGGGTATTGAATGTGGTATTCCTAAAGAGAATACATTCGTACTTCAAAATGGTGATGTTCTAAGTTTAGATAATCATGTTATTACAAAAGATGTTCCTGTAATATCAAATGATATATTTATTGATAGTAATAGACTTGAAGAAATAAATAGTGCTGTTTTAAGAGATAGAAAAATCATGGCAAGTGATGGAATACTTGTTGTAATAGCTAATATTGATATGAAAAACAAGAAGTTATTAATAACTCCAAATATAACTACAAGAGGATTTATTTTAATAAATGAAAATGAGGCTTTAATTAAGAAAATAGAGTCTACTGCTGAATCAATAATTATTAACAAACTAAAAGATGGTAATGTTACTTTTAATGATATTAAAAGTCAAATAACTGCAGATTTATTTCCATTTATATATGAACTAACTGGAAGAAAACCAATTATATTACCTGTTATTTTAGATATTAAAAGATAAAAATATCCACAAATCTGTGGATATTTTTTTAATTAAATAGTAGACAAAAATCTATTGTTTTTTTATTGATTTAAGATATTTGTCATATTTTATTGGTCTATCATGTCCTATAAAAATAATTTTAGGATGTATTTCTTTTATTTTTAACATAGATTTTAATGCTTCATCATTATCTTGATTTTGATAAGCAATTTCAACATGTTTTTTTCTATTTACTAAAGCATCTCCAGCGAATAAATAGTTTTTATATAGTATTCCAATCGAACCAGTCGTATGTCCTTTTAAATCTACTATTTTTAATTTTATTCCATTAAATGTATATTCTTTGTCCCCTACTAATAAAATATCTGGTACAAATTGTTCTTGTTTGAAATGTTTCATTCCAAAATGCATTATTTTTGTCCATAATTTATATCTTTTTTTAGATGGATAAGAATTAATATTAGAATTATCTATATTATTTAAATCTTTTTTTGAAATAGCTACTTTAGCTTTATATCTTTTGCTTAAATATGAAGTATTCCATGAATGATCTATATGGACATGTGTTAATATTATTAGTTTTATATTAAATTTATCTAATATTTTTTTTAGTCTATGTTTCATAAATTTAAATCCTGTATCTATTAATATATCTCCATTAGGACCTTTTATTATATAGATATTAAAGTATCTTATTCTTTTATAATATATATTTTCATCAATTTTTTTCATATAATCACCAAGGTTTATTATATCAAAAAAAGAAGTTTAAAACTTCTTAATCGATTATTTTTGTTACATTAAAATCTATAATTTCAAAATCAGATGTATAAGTATGTCCTTCTTTATTTGTCCAAGTACCTATCTTAATAGTAGCATCTTCTACTGGACTATCAAATGTCATTATATATGGATTGTTGGCAGAAATGTATCTTGGTTTAGCTATTACTTCATTGTTATATAAGATATCTGATGTAAATTCTCCGTCTCTACAATAAACTTTAATTGTAACTGTAATAGATGATGATTGAGTAGCAAATCTATTTGAACGGAAAGGAGTAGTTCCACCTTTATAATAGTAATCTCTATTGTCTGCATCTAGAACACTATCAACATATTTATTTAATCTAAATTTTATATATCTATTATTTGAATTACTGCTGAATGATCTACCATTTTCATCATATGAAGTTCCACCATAGTTATTTGCAATCATTATAAGTAGTCCATTTACCATACCATCTTCGTAAACGGAAAGGTCAATAACTGGATTTGTTCCTGTTAGTGTAACATCATTAAAATTAAATTTTGCAGTTAAAGATAAGTCGAAATCATGTCCATCAAAGACAAGTATACCTGTATCTATTCCCCCATCAGGAACTGAAATAGATCCTCCTGGAACATCAGATGTATCAATATCATATCCTGTTACTATAACATTTCCTGTACCGTCATCAGCTGTTGTTACAGTAGTAACAGAACCATCGTCCCCTTCTGTTACCTCAGTACCAGGTTCTCCACCACTTCCTGAACTTATTTTTTCAATTAATAAATTTTCAGTTACATTATTGAATATTAAAACACCATTTATATAAGTGTAGTTTGTATTTCTTTCATATATTGTATTAGTAGTTGTTCCTGTTATTTTAATATTATCTGGTATATCAGTTACAAATGTAACATTTAATGTATTTCCATCCAATATTAAAGATGGATAATTTGAAGTATTATTTATATTGCTATATGTTATTGAGTATCCTTTTTTAAATTTGAAATTTATATATGAATTCAATATATTATCAAAATCATTTGGATTACTTGCAATATACTCATCAGAATATTTAAAAGTTATAGTGAAAGAAACACTATTACCTGGTGATAACATATATCCACTAGTAATACCATTTAAAGTAAAATCAATATTTTCGTTGTCATAAAAGTTATTATCATATACAACTTTATCAAAATATTTTGTTTCTTGAGTGTTGTTTTTTATTGTAATATTCATTGTTAATGTTGAATCAGCATCATTATCTAGAGCAACTGTACTTTGTACTATAGTTTCATAATATAAACCAATTTGGCTATTGCTTATATCAGCATTAGAATTTTGATCAATAGTAGCGCTTCTAATATAAATACTTTCAAATTCTTTAAAGGATAACTCTCCCTCTATATCCATAGAAGTAGAATTAATAGCAGCATAACCAATAGACATGAAAAAAGTAGCAAATATAATTGCAATTAAATAGTAAAATTTATAATTTATAATATTATCATTCTTCATATCATAACCTACTATCTCAATTATATTATAATTCTTTTATTATCTTTTAACAATAAAAAAGAAGCATTATTTTGCTTCTTCTTGAGTACCTATTACTTCTTTTTAGTATTCTTTTTTAAAACAATAATTAACAACACTATTAGTAATAAAACATTTAATCCTAAAGATATATATAAGAACAAGTTGTCACATTTTTTTCCTTCTTTAGTTTCTTCTTTTACTCCTTCTTTAGTTTCTTCTTTTACTTCTTCTTTTTGCTCATTAAATTTAGTTGATGTTAATGATTTTGCTTCATATCTAACTCCAAGGCTATTTATTCCATCTTTCATATAGTCAATATTTACTAATGATTCTCCTTCTTTTAGAGACGTAAATATAACTTTGATTTCTTTCATATCGCCACCATATTCATCTAGTACATTATTCCAAAATGTTGGATCTAGTTCAATAGTTAGATTCCCTTCTTTTACTGAAACATTTTTAACATATTTTTCAGTAATTACCCCATTTGATTTAATATGATCATTAATTGAATAAAGATCGTCGACTGGTTTTAACATAGTGCTATCATATGTAAGTTTAATCTGTTTAATATTTTCAGGTATAGGTATACTAATTTCTAAATACCCACCAACTGTTGGTTTTGAATTATAATGTGATATTAAAAACATTTCATCGGCTTTAACTGTTAATGGTAATAACAACATTATAGTTAGTACAAAGTATAATATTTTTTTCACGTTCAATCACTCCTTTCTATTTGATATTATTATATCATTTCTTATAAAAAAAGAAGCATTATTTTGCTTCTTCTTGGGCTCTTGTTTCTCTTACAACAGTTACTTTAATTGTTCCTGGATATTGCATTGTTGATTCAATTTTGTCTTTAACATCTCTTGCAATCTTATGTGCTCCTAAATCATCTACTTCTTCAGGTTTAACAATAACTCTTAATTCGCGGCCTGCTTGTACAGCAAATGTTTTATCTATTCCTGGAATATCATTTGCAACATGTTCTAATTGTTCAAGTCTTTTTATATAGTTTTCTAATGAATCGTTTCTAGCTCCTGGACGTGATGCTGATAAAGCATCTGCTATTGCTACTATTACAGCAATAGTTGATTTTGCTTCTGTATCTCCATGATGTGATGCTATTGAATTGATTACGACATCATTTTCATGAAATCTTTTAGCTATATCTACACCAATTTCAACATGGCTTCCTTCTACTTCATGATCAATTGCTTTTCCTATATCATGTAATAATCCAGCTCTTTTTGCAAGTCCAACATTTTCTCCAAATTCACTAGCAAGTAATCCTGATAAATGTGCTACTTCTATTGAATGTTGTAAGGCATTTTGACCATAACTTGTTCTAAAATGTAATTTACCAATTATTTCTATAAGTTCTGGATCAAACTTAGTTAGACCTAGTTCAAACAAAGCATCATTTCCAAAATCAATGATTTTTTGTTTCATATCTTTACTAACTTTGTCGTATAATTCTTCAATTCTAGTTGGATGGATTCTTCCATCTTTTATTAATGTTTCAAGTGTTACCCTTGCTATTTCTCTTCTTAAAGGATCAAAACTAGAAAGAACTACTGCCTCTGGTGTATCATCTATTATTAAATCAACACCTGTAATTGCTTCAATTGTTCTTATATTTCTTCCTTCTCTTCCAATAATTCTACCTTTCATTTCATCATCAGGTAAATTAACTACTGTAACAGTTTGTTCGTTTGCAATATCAGCAGCATATCTTTGCATAGAGATGGCAATTAAATTTTTAGCTTTCTTATCAGCTTCCAGTTTAGCTTCATCTTCTCTTTCCTTGATATACTCAGATATTTCTTTGTTCATTGTTTCTTCAACTTTTTTCATTACTAGTTTTTTAGCATCATCCTTAGATAATTTAGCTATTTTAGTAAGTTGTTCAAGTTCTTGTTGTTTCAATTCTTCTATTTTTGCATATTCTGCTTGGATATCTTTTTGAGATTCTAAAATACCTTTTTCTTTTTCTTCTAGAGAAAGTTCTCTCTTTTGGAATAATTCATCACGCTTATCCATATTATTTTCTCTTTGAATAAGCCTATCTTCAGATATTTTTAATTCTTCTTTTTTCTCTTTTATTTCTTTTTCGTTTTCAAGTTTTAATTTATGAATTTCTTCTTTTGCTTCAAAAAGTGAATCTCTCTTTGCCTTTTCAGCTTCTTTTTTTGCTTTCTCAATTATTTCTTCTGCTTTTTTATTAGAATTATTAATCTTAGAATTATTAATAAAGTGATTTACTATAAATCCCGCAGATCCTCCAACCACAACTAGCAAAATAGAGATAAAAATTTCCATAATCTTTCCTCCATTTTTACAGTTTGTATATTAAAATAATTATTAATTAATATTTAATATCACTACTTTTATTGTAAAACGATTAATAAATAAAGTCAAAATTTTTTTCTTAAAAAAACAAATTATATTTCTATAACTTGTTTGTTTTAGTACTATTTATCTTTTTTTTCGTTTTTCTTATTTGCTATTCCATAATATTCACGTGTTTTTTCTTCTATTTCTTGGCACATGCTTTTGTTTTCTTTTAGTAATAATTTAACATTTTCTTTTCCTTGTCCAATTTTTTCACCATTGTATGCAAACCAAGCACCACTCTTTTCAATGATTCCTGCATTAGTAGCTAGTTCAATTAATTCTCCCTCACGAGACACTCCTTCACCATACATGATATCAACATTAGCTGTTTTAAATGGTGGGGCTACTTTATTTTTAACTACCTTGATAGTTGTTTTACTTCCAACAACTGCTTCTCCTACTTTTATTTGTTCACTTCTTCTAACTTCAAGCCTAATTGTTGAATAAAATTTTAAAGCGCGTCCTCCTGGAGTAGTTTCAGGATTACCAAACATTACTCCTACTTTTTCACGTAATTGGTTAATAAATATACATATAGTTTTAGTTTTGTTAATTGCACCTGATAATTTTCTTAATGCTTGACTCATTAATCTTGCTTGAAGACCTACATGTGAATCTCCCATCTCACCATCGATTTCTGCTTGCGGTACTAATGCTGCTACAGAATCTATAACAATTATGCTTACTGCTTCACTTCTTACTAGGGCTTCACATATTTCTAAAGCTTGTTCTCCAGTATCAGGTTGTGATAATAATAATTCATTTATATTAACACCTAAGTTTTTAGCATATGTAGGATCAAGAGCGTGTTCTGCATCGATAAATGCAGCTCTTCCTCCTGTTTTTTGTACTTCTGCTATGGCATGTAATGCAAAAGTTGTTTTACCACTTGATTCTGGTCCATAAATTTCAATAATTCTACCTTTAGGATAACCACCTACTCCAAGCGCTATATCTAGAGATAATGAACCACTTGAGCATGTATCTACTTCCATATGTTTATTATCGCCAAGTCTCATTATTGAACCTTTTCCAAATTGTTTTTCAATATCACTTAAAACTTGTTCCAATGTTTTATCTTTATCTATATTTGCCATTTTATAATCCTCCACATATTTACTTACAAAATTATCATACACTATTAAATTTAAAAATGCAATACTTTTTCGAACAATTGTTTGAATATTAATTTTTTATTGTTTTTTGTATAAAAAAAAAGAATTTCTTTTATAGAAATTCATATTTTTTATTTTTTATTGTCATCAATTATTAATTTTTTATTTATATTATAGTATTGAATCATTGATACAATTGACATTACTGTTGCAAAATATAATAGGAATTCTGCTACATTTAGTTGTACTAATTCAAATGGTAAGTTACCAAAAAATATTAATATTGTTCCTATCATTAACGAAGCTGTCTTTATTTTTCCACTTCCAATTGCTGCAACAACTTTTCCTTTGCTTGCTGCTTCCATTTTTATTGCATTAACGATAATGTCGCGGACTACAATTACAACTGGAATGATAGCATTTATTTCACCTTTAGATGCAAGTATTATTAGTACTGAATTAACTAGTACTTTATCTGCAATAGCATCAAGCATTTTCCCTGTATTTGTTACTAATCCTCTTTTTCTTGCAATGTGTCCATCTAGAAAATCTGTTAGGCTAGCAATTATAAATAGTATTCCAGATATTATGTATTCCCATTTTAAAATTATTCCTCCAAATTCTGGTCCTTTTGGGAACTCTATTCCCAAGTTATATAATGGAAGACAAAGTAAAATAATAATTAAAAATGATAAAACTATTCTTGTTACAGTTAATTTATTGGGTAAATTCATAATATTCTCCTTCCATATTGTTTTTTAATTCTTTTGTTATTTTATCTCTTTTAGGCCTTATAATATTAAAAATTACTAATACTAATAATATTATAATTATAAAAGCACTTAGTCCATAAATAATTGGTCTTTTATCTTTTTTCTTAGGTTTAATAATTGTATACGGAGAAGCAACTTTTTTATTTTCTTCCTTATTTTTATTGTTAACATTATCTGCCTCAAGTATATCTTCTAAAGAAATTTTAGATGTTTTTTCAAATAAAAAGTCATTAAATTCATCCATTACTTCTTCTGGTTTTAATCCTAGATATTTAGAATAATCTTTTATCTTATCTTTCATCGATAGAACATCTTTAAATGCTCTTGTATTTCCATCTTCAATACTTTCTAGTAAAAATCCATCGATATTTAAGTCTTGTGCAGCTTCATCAATACTTACACCGTTGTTTATTCTTGTTTCTCTTAAATATTGTCCAAGCTCTTTCATAAACACCTCTATTAAAAAAAATAAATAATACTTAATAAGCCATGTTCTGTACCTTTTTAAAGGTGGTAAACATTTATCTACTAGTTAACTAGTCCCTAATTCAGTTCTTTTCCTGAAATTAAAGCTCCCCTACCAAAATTTGGGTTTCTCACTCGTGGGGTTTATCACGTTCCACATCCATCGTTTCCAATTTCTTCGTCACTATGACACTTTATGACTACTATAACCATATCAAAGACTTAGGTTAATTCGTCGCCGTTAGTATTTCTACTACCTAGAGTTATTTTTTCCTCTAGCGCGAACACTAGAACCATCACAGGTTCTGTGAGCATGGACTTTCCTCTACATTAAATAATATAGCGTTTACCTAAAGTATTATTCATCTTTTCCATATACTATTTTTTCAAGTTGAGATAATCTCTTCATGATATCAATATTAATGGCAGCTTTATTACTTCCACCTTCATCTCCTTCAGAAGCTTTAGCAATTTCCAAACTTGTTTTTAAATTTCTAACTTCTTGTTTTAAAGACATAATCTCATTTAACAATTCTTCTTTTTCTTTATCTTTTTCACTTAGAATTTTAAAAAATTGTTCATAATCACTGATAATAAGATCAAGATATTGATCTACTTCTTTTAATCTATATCCTCTTGTGTCAATTTTAAATTCTTTTTCTAAGATATCTTTAGAAGATAAATTAAATTGTTCTTGATACATATATATCACCAATCCCTTACTTTATTATTATCTTATAAAATACCAAGTTTGTCAAATATAACAATATGGAAAATAATGGAAAAATAATATTTATAAACGTAGATAAAAGTATAGAAAAAAAATTTTTAATATAGTATAATGATAAGAGATACATTAATGGTATCTAGGTGATTTAATGAATTATCCTAAGGGAGTTAAAAATAGTAATACAAATAATTATATAAAGTTTGATAATAGAGGAATGGATTTAGAACAAGATATCAATATTACTAATCAATATTATGTTGATAAAAATATTGCTTTTATATATAAAAAACCTACCCCTATTACTGTTACTAAAATAGATTATAAAAATAATAGTGTTATTATAAAAGAAGGATATTTTAAAGAACCTTCTACTACTGATTATAATGGTCTATATAAAGGTTTATATATTGATTTTGAAGCAAAAGAAACATCTAGTAAAACTTCTTTTCCATTATCAAATATTCATAAACATCAAATAGTACATTTAAAACATATTATAGATAATGGTGGTATAGGTTTTTTAATTGTTAGATTCTCTAGTCTAAATAAAGATTTTATATTAATGGCAAAGGACTTGATGAGTTTTTTGAAAAACAATGATAGAAAATCTATTCCATTAGATTATTTCTTAGATAATGGTTATGAAATTAATATATCTTATATGCCTAGATTAGATTACTTAAAAGTTATTGATATGATTATAGGAGGTAATAATGGCAAATAAAAAGAAAAAAGTTGTTAATAAAAAGATTCATGTGAAAGCAAGTGTTAAACTTTTAGCAATTTTCTTAGCTATAGTTATTGTTTTAGGTTTAATATTTATGAACTTCTTGTTTACTGCAATATTAGTATTTGGATTGTTGTTAATTATATGGCTTTCAAATATATTAGGAAGAAAGAAGAAAAAGAAATGGGTAAGAATTGTTATTAATACATTTGTTATTCTCTTTCTTTTAGGGGCTATTGCTGCAGTTGGTGGTGTTGCTTGGTTTTTAAATTATGTAGTTGAGCATGCTCCTGAATTTGATGAAGATGCTCTTTCAATGACTCAGACAACTAAAGTGTTTGATTCTAAAGGAGTTGAAATTGCAGAACTTGGTACTCAAAAACGTGAAATTATTAAGTATGAACAATTAAACGAAGTTTTAGTAGATGCACTTATTGCTACTGAAGATTCAAGATTCTTCCAACATAATGGTTTTGATGCTCCAAGATTTTTAGTAGCATCAACAAAACAAGCACTTGGTAATAGTGATGCAGGTGGGGCTTCAACTCTTACAATGCAGGTTGCTAAAAATAGTTATAATGCTGATAAAGCAGATGTAACAAAAGGATTTGAAGGAATTGTTCGTAAGTTTACTGATATATATATGGCAGTGTTTAAAATAGAAAATAATTATTCTAAACAAGAAATAATTGAATTTTATTTAAATAATCACTTTTTGGGTAATAATGCTTATGGAGTTGAACAAGCTGCGCTTACTTATTTTAATAAACATGCTTATGAATTAAATGTTGCTGAATCTTCTTTATTAATTGGTTTATATCAAGCACCTGGAGCATATGATCCATTTAAGTATCCTGATGCTGCTGAAGGACGTCGAGCTACAGTTCTTAATTTGATGTATAGACATGGTTATATAAGTAAAGAAGAAAAAGATATTGCTAATGCAATACCTGTAAAAAGTTTACTTGATTCACATACAGAAAATCAAAAATATTGGTCATATTTAAATACAGTTGTTGATGAAGCAATTGAAATATACGGGGCAAATCCACATAAGACATCAATGTTAATATATACAAATATGAATTCAAGTTATCAACAAACAATTGATGATATGTTAAGTGGTAAAACCTATAAATGGGATAACCCAGATGTTCAAGCAGGTATAGCTGTTGTTGAAGCAAAAAGTGGTAAGATAACAGCAATTGGAGCAGGTCGTAATCAAACTGGAAATATGCAATTTAATTATGCAACTAGTACAGTACGTCAAATTGGATCTACTGCTAAACCAATATTTGATTATGCTCCTGGAATTGAATATTCCAACTGGTCAACTTTTAAATTATTTGATGATTCTAAATATTATTATAGTTCTGGTCAAGAAATAAGAAACTCTGATAGAGGTCATATGGGAATAATAACTCTTAGAAAAGCATTATCTCAATCTAGAAACGTTCCTGCTTTAAAGGCTTTCCAACAAGTTAATAATAAAAAAATAAAAGAGTTCGTATTGAGTCTTGGTATTACTCCAGAATTATGTCAGTATGGATATACATATAATAAAGAAACTGATAAATGTGTAAGTGTAAAAGATAGTAATGATGTTAAAAATCCATTAAGTTTACACGAAGCTCATTCAGTTGGAGCATTTAATGGTTCAAATCCATTAGAGATGGCTGGAGCATATGCAGCATTTGCTAATGGAGGATATTATATAAAACCATATACTATTAATAAAATAGTATTTAGAGATACTGGTGAAGTTGTTGAACACGAAGAAAATAAAAAACAAGTTATGAGTAGTGCAACTGCATTTATGATTACTGATTGTTTAAAAACTGCTGTTACGAGTGGTTTAAGTGGTGCAGGAAAAGTAAATGGAGTTAATGTTGCTGCTAAAACAGGTACAACAAACTATACTGCTCAAACACGTTATAAATATCATTTAGGAGAAGATGCTTTAAATGATGCATGGATTATTGGATATGATCCTGATTCTGTTATTGCTTTGTGGTATGGATATGAACCAATTAGTACAAAGTATTGGTCAAATCCAAGTTCTGCATTAAGAAATAGAAAGAATATTTTCTCACAACTAGGAAATGCAATATTTAAGAAAAATGGTCAAGATTTTAAAGTTCCAAATACAGTTGTAAAAGTTGGGGTTGAGTTTACACCTGATGTAGATAGGGAACCGAGGCTAGCAGGTCCGTATACTCCTTCCGATAAAGTAATTTATGAATGGTTTAAAAAGGGTACTGAGCCTACGGAAGTATCGGCTGCGTACCAAAGACTCTCCGACGTTACAGGTCTATCAGGTAGTTATAATGAACAAAAACAAACATTTACTTTGACATGGAATGCAATTACTCCTCCAGAAGATGACTTATCTAAGGCATATGGAGAGTTAGGATATAAAGTATATAAAGGATCAACATTCCTTGGATTTACTACGTCTACTATGTATGTAAGACCATATATAACAGATCCAAATGGAACTTATAGAGTTGCTGCTGGATATAAAAATACATCTGCTGTCGATAGTGCTGGAATTGTATTTAAAATGAATTATACCGATCCTACTGTTTACGAATCATCATTAACTGTTAGCAATAACAAAGAATATGCTATAGGTCAAGAATTAGATAGTTATGATGCAAATCCAAGTGCTAGTGATGTTAAAGTTACTAAAGATGGCGCTGTTGTTTCTCCTACAGTTAGTATATCTATTAAAGATAGCGCTGGAAATAATGTTTCTAGTATTACATCAGATGTTAAGGAAGAATATACAATTACTTATAATATTACTTATTCTAAATATACTCATACATTAACTAGAAAGGTTATTATTAAAGAATGATAAAGAGATGCTTAATTAGCATCTCTTTTATTTACTTCTAATTTATATTATTTTACTTTATTAATATTATCTTTATCTTTTATAATATATATTTCATTTAAATCATTCTCTATTATTGGATAGTTAATATTATTATCTAATAAATGAATATAACCCATTTCAATTATAGTTGGTGTCATTATTTCAGTCATGCCATCTTTTAATTTTTTAAGATAATCATTATCATTTGATATAGTTTTTTTATCTATTTCAAGATAATATACTTTAGGATTGATTATATCAAATTCTTCAACTAATAAGGTGTATTTCTCATTATTATCTACTATTATATAATCATTTATAACGCTTATTAATTCTAGTGTTTCTCCATTAGTTGGATTAGTTATAATTAATGAATTATCTTTATTTATTCCTATGTTTAATACTATATCTTCATTAAATAATTGGTAATTCTTTTTGTTACTATATCTAAGTTCATATTCTTCATTTATTTTATATTCTTCATAATTGTAACAAATTGTGTACTCTTCTTCATTTTCAAAATGAACTGGAAACATTAGAAGAATGAATAATATAACTATTGCTATGTTAATTAGTTTATTATTATTCTTATTATTAGGAAATTCATCATTAATTCTTGCTTCTATTATTTCTTTGTTTAATAATTTAATTCCTGATAGTAAATATAGTCCAATAATTAATAATGAACTAAAATATCCATACAAAGTGATTAAGAATGATGGATTAGCAAGAGTAGTACAGTCTCTAGCATATCCTGCTTCTCCTAACATTATTGCAAAATCATAAAAACTATGTAAGAAAATAGTACTCCAAATATTACCTGTTCTATAATAAATTGCTCCAAATAAGAAACCAGAACTTGTTGCTTGTAATACCTGAAGAATAGTTTCTAAAACTGTTTGTCCTGCTAAAATATTAGTAAAATGCATTACTCCAAAGATAAATGAGGAAAAAATAATAGATTCAATTATTCCTTTTCTATTATGACCAAATCTTTCTATAAATTCATTTTGAATCCATGCTCTGCATAAGAATTCTTCTGCCATTCCTATTGCTAGACAGTAAAGAAGTAAATTAATAATTGTTCCTATTTCTACATTAACTATATTAGAAATATTTTGAATAAAAATAATAATTGCAATTACTAAAAGAACCCCACCTTTTTTAATAGATTTAAAAAGATTTTCCTTTTTTTGAGTAAAGACATATGAGTTCTTATACATAATTAGAACAATTATAATTATAAATAACATTATTATTTCTGCTATTACTTCATAACCATATTTATTTTTAAATAAAAAACTTGTTAGAACTGTTGGTATAATATCTGTAACCAATAAAACAGCAAAAGCTAAAAATAACATTTTTATAAAAAAGAATATTATATTTTTATTTTTCATATACGCTCCTCTATTCTATATAAGTTTATCATACTTTTTTATTTTATGATACTTTATATCAAAGAAAGATAAATATAACATTATACCTGCAGTAAAAGATAATATTATACCAAATAAATAATCATTAATTTTATTTAATAATAAATATGAAAATAATCCTCCAAGTGGTTCAGATAATGCTGCAATTAAAGTATGGTAAAAAGCTTTCTTTCTACTTCCAGTACCATAATAAATAGGTAGTGATATAGCAATACCTTCTGGTATATTATGAATGGCAATTGATAAAGAAAGTCTTATTCCAATTTTTATATTTTTATAAGAAGATATGAATGTTATTATTCCTTCTGGAATGTTATGTAAAATAAGTGCAATCATTGATATAATTCCAATTTTATATAATTTATTATCTATTTTACTTTTTTTGTTTATTGTATAAACTAATAATCCTCCAAAAATATTGTATATAAATATCAGTATAACTGTTGGAATAAAAGAATAAAGTTTATTTATATATGTGAAAGATTCTGGTATTAAATCAAAAATAGATATATATGCCATAATTATAGCTGATATTAATAAGCTAATTTTTATTAATTTATATTCATTTTTTGATTTAAATAAAATTATAAAAGATCCAATAATTGTTGATAGTCCTGAAAGTAATGTAATTGTTAAGCATAAAAAAAGGTTATTCACATAATCACCATATAATTATATGAATAACTGTTATTATTTATAAGTACTGTTATTTTGTATTTTTTATACCTCTATATTTGCATATTGTTTTCAATTTACAAAAACTACAATTTGGATTTTTAGCAGTACAATGATACCTACCAAATAAAACCAATTGATGATGTAATTTAGACCATGATTTTTTGGGAAAATATTTCATTAATTTCTTTTCTATTGTTAATACATCATCTTTATCTTTTGCTATATTTAATCTTTTACTTATTCTTGATACATGAGTATCAACTGCTATTGCAGGATAATTAAATAAGTTACTTCTTACAACATTGCTTGTTTTTATTCCAACACCTGGCATACTTGTTAATATTTTTTCATCATTTGGGACAATTCCATTACAATTATCTAATAAATATTTAGCTATTTCTTTAACAAAAATTGCTTTCTTATTAAAAGTTCCAATTGGTTTTATTATTTCTTTTATATCTTCTAAATCTGCATTTTTTAATTTTTCTAAATTATCATATTTTTTAAATAATATATTTGTTACTTCGTTTACTCTTTTATCAGTAGTTTGAGCACTTAAAACAGTTGCTATTAAAAGTTCATAGTCTTTATTATAATTTAATTCACATCTTGGATTTATAAATAATTCATCTAAGTAATTTTCTATAATATTATTGTTCATCATCTTCCATCCAATCATAATCAAATAAATCTACTTTTTTTGGCTTATTATTTTCTTTTTCTCTGAATGCTTTTCTATTTTTTTCTATATCTTCTTTATTTTTTAAACCTTTTTTTGCCCATTCGTATAATATTTTATCAATATATCTTAGGTTTGGGACTCCATTAATTACTGATTCTTTTATAGCTTCTTTTATCACTTCATCTGAATAATTACTTTCTTTCCATGCTTTAACTATTTCAATTTCTATTGGAGATAATTGTTTATTTAATTCTCTTTCTAATACTTGAAAAACATCTTCTTTTTCTATTTCTTTATTAGTTTCTTCTGCAACTTCTCCAACAATGTTCATTGATATTTTTTCATAAAAGAAATCAAGATAAATATATTCTTCCATTATATTTTTATCATTTTTTATTACTTTGATTTCAATAAGTTTTTTCTCTTGTAATATTGACATATATTTCATTATAGTTTTTAAATCGCAAAAGAATTCTTCACTGAATCTATTAATATCGAATTGTATTTTGTTGCCTTTACCATATAAGTACATTAGAAATAAAAATGTATCAATATCTATTTTTAATTTTGGAAATTCTTTATATATATATAATGGTATTATTATATTTCCACTTTTGACTATATCTACTAATTTTCCATATTTCATAGGATTTCCCCCTTAGCTATAGTTATTTAATATATACTCCTCTATTACTTCCTTTTTATTCTCTAATTTTCTATTTATTACTTCTTTTTCTATATTATCAAAGATATCTCTTAAAAATGGTCCCTTTTTCTTATTTAAAATTCTTTCTATATCGTTTGCTGTTATATCCAATTCTTTTCTTGATTTAATTGGAAGGCTTTCATATAAACCAACTATTTTCGATTTATCAATATGATTCATATTTGCTACAATCTGATTAGTGTAAAGTCCATATTTATATAGACTATAATTTGTAATTCCAGTTTCTAAGACAATTTTTACATATTTAATAATTTCTTTCTCACTACTTGAAAATTCATGCTTATATCCTTCACTAATATCAAGAGATGCCCATATTCCTATTATATCATTTGACAAATTTATTTTATCTAGATTATATATTTCTAATTCTTTATCTAATTCTAATTCAAGAAGTAATTCAACTCCATATTTAGAATTATTACTAGAAAATATTTTATCTAATTCTTGCTTTTTTCTGTTGTATGATAAGTTCTTTAATAAATATTTGTTATTTATTATAGCATTTTTTACTTCATCACTTAATTTAAAATTTAAAATTGTAGCAAATCTAATAGCTCTTAATATTCTTAGTGAGTCTTGAGAGAACTTATAATCACTATCTCCAACAGTGTTAATAACTTTATTTTCAATATCTTTTTTCCCATCAAATAAATCGATGATTTTTCCAGCTTTATCCATACATAAAGTATTCATTTTAAAATCTCTTCTTTTTAGATCTTCTAATAAATCATCAATATATTCTATTTCTATTGGTTTTCTATTATTTATGTATCTAATCTCTTTTCTAAAAGTAGTTATCTCATATCTTTCATCTTTAATATATAAAGTTACAGATCCATATTCAACTTTTGGTAATACTGAATTTTTAAATATCTCCATTATATCTTTTGGAGTAGCGCTTGTTGCAATATCTACATCTTTTGAATTGATACCTAAAACATAGTCTCTTACAAATCCTCCAACTATATAAGCTTTAAAACCATTTTCTTCAATTTTATTAAGAATTTTTAATGCATTTTTTAACATTTAATCACCTATTATATTATAACATAAAGACCAATATATAATTCAAAAAAAAAGAGCTTTTTGGCTCTTATTTTATTAGTTTACTGCTTCTTTTAATGCAGTTCCAGCTTTGAAAGTAACTGCTTTTCTTGCAGGAATCTTTACTGTTGCTCCAGTTTGAGGGTTACGTCCTTCTCTAGCTTTTCTCTTAGAAACATTGAATGTTCCAAATCCAGCGATAGGAACTTTTTCTCCCTTCTTTAGTGCTTTAGAAATTGTTTCAAATGTAGCTTCTAGAGCACGGTTTGCATCAGCCTTTGTTAAACCAGCTTTTGTAGCAATTGCTTCAACTAAATCAGCCTTTTTCATTATATATTACCTCCATTTTTTAAGCACGATATGCTTACATATACAAATTATCATATTTTCTAACTAAAATCAATATTTTTTATTTATTTTTCAACGAATTTACATATTTTTTTAAAGTACAAATGCAATCAAATTATTAGAACCTTTATTAACAATCTTGCTAAGGGTTTGAGACAGTTTATACCTAACATTTTCTGGCATTAAAGATATCTTAGATTGAATACCTTCTTGGACTATTACATCAAGGCTTCTTCCAAAAATTTCACTTTTCCAAATGTTTTGAGGATTTGTTTCATAATCTTTCATTAAATAATTAATTAGTTCTTTGCTTTGTACTTCACTACCTATTATTGGTTCAAAAGTTGAGTTAACATCTACCCTTATCATATGAATTGACGGTGCTACTGCTTTAAGTTTTACTCCAAATCTATTACCTTGTTTGATTATTTCTGGAGTATCTAATTTCATATCTTTTAAAGTTGGAGAGGCAACCCCATAACCTGTTTGTTTTACCATTTTTAAAGCATATTTTACTTCATCATACTCAGTTTTAGCTTCATCATATTCTTGCAGTAGTTTTAGTAAATCAGCTTTATTGTTAATATCTTTTTTAATTATTTCTTTTAACACATCATTATATAATTCATCTTTTGCCTCTAAATTTATGGTTACTACACCATTAGAAGTATTAACATCACTAATATATGCTTTCTTTATATTTTCATTTTCTAAAAAACCTGAAGTAATATTATCTATATCTCTTAATTTGTCTACTTCTTTAACACTATTTTTAATTGATTCAATATAACTTTTTTTAATATTATTATTTGGACTCAAAATTGCAATCCATTCAGGCATATTTACTTTTACCTCTAGTATTGGAAATTCATATAAAGCTTCTTTTAGAATATTATAAATATCTTTTTCTTTCATTGCTTCGATATTTATCGGAATTACTGGCACTTTATATTCTTCTTCTAAATTATCTTTTAGTCTTTCAGTTTCTGGAAGCATAGGATGTGTGGAATTAAGAATTACTATAAAAGGTTTGCCTATTTCTTTTAATTCATTTACTACTCTTTTTTCTGATTCAATGTAATCTTCACGTTCAAATTCTCCAATAGAACCATCAGTTGCAATAACAATTCCTATACTAGAATGTTCTTTTATAACTTTTTCTGTTCCTAATTCTGCAGCTTCTACAAATGGTATTGCCTCATCATACCATGGACATTTAACCATTCGTGGTCCATTTTCATCTTCTGATCCTTTAGCATTTTTTATTAAATACCCAACACAGTCTATTAGTCTAATATTGCAAGAAAAATCATCTATATTTATTTTTGCTGCGTTATTTGGTACAAATTTTGGTTCTATTGTCATTATTGTTTTTCCATTAGCACTTTGGGGAATTTCATCAAGTGCTCGTTTTCTTTCAAATTCATCATTTATATTTGGGATTACCAAGTTTTCCATGACTTTTTTTATAAAAGTACTTTTTCCAGTTCTAACTGCTCCAACTACTCCTAAGTAAATGTCTCCACCAGTTCTTAAAGCAATATTTTTAATTATTTCTTGTTTATCCATATATACCTCTTTCTTATATATTCAGTTAAATATATGTATGAAATATATATTTATACATAAAAAAAGAAAATAGATAATCTATTTTCTACTTTTTCTATTCAGTTTTTTCTGGTTCAGTTGGTTCTACATTTTCTGGTGTTTCTACAATTTGATTATCCATTGCTGGTGTTTCTATAGATGGTGGATTTTCATTAGTTTCATCAATTGCAGGTACATCTAATTGTGGTTCTTCAACAACTGGTTCCTCAACTACAGGTTCTTCATTTGTATCATCTTCATAAAATACAAAATTATAAGATGTTAAATCTTTTTCACCTTCAACCCATCCAGGTAATTGTTCTACTTCGCTTTTTCCATCAATTACTTGAATAATTGTCATTAACTCTCTTGCGAAAGATTCACTATCGATTTCGCTATATTTAACTAAATATTCATTATTATCATTGTATGCTACTACTACAGCACTACCAATTGTCCATAATTCTTCAGCGTACTCAGTATCTTTCTTTTCTATAATGATTCTTTCTGCTTCTTCATTTGTTAATCCTTTCACAATATGCCTTGTTGGATTATCAGTATTTTCTTGTTCTTGTTTATCTTCTTTTTTATCATTTGCTATAAAACTTTTATTGTTTCCTGTTACGATAAGTACAACTCCAATTACAATCAATATGATTGCAACTGCAATAATTAATAGTGATTTATTATTACCTTTTTTGACTACCTTTTCTTCTTCCATAGTACTATCTCCTTCTATCTTTTTATAATCAA
The DNA here is from genome assembly GCA_902767365.1 of uncultured Erysipelotrichaceae bacterium. GTDB lineage: Bacteria > Bacillota_I > Bacilli_A > RF39 > UBA660 > RUG13868. The sequence goes on along the minus strand of CACXGX010000065.1, from coordinate 7,760 downwards.
ATTATAGTAATATATAAACTTCTTTTCAATAATTTAATATAAAATATACGTATTGTTTACATATTTTTTAATATATTGTTTACATTTTTATTAAGTTCTTCTGTTCTTTTACTAAAGTATAAATCCACTTTTTTAAATGAATCTTGAGTTTTAATTCTTTTTGCAAGTATTTCCCCCATATCTATAATTTTTACATTTTTGTTAATTTTATTCATTATTAGTTCTTTAATAATTGGATAATGTGTACATCCTAAAACTAAAGAATCAAAATCTATATTTTGGGGAATGTATTCGTCTAATACTTTATCAACCATTTCTATGTTATTAGATTCTATTAAAGGTACTAATTTCGGACATGCAACTTCTATTACTTCTTTTTCTACTATTTTTTTAAATACGTGACTATCTATTGTTTTAGTTGTAGCAAGTACAAGTGTTTTATTAAATTTTTGTTCTTTAAAATAGTTATTTAATTCACTCATAACACTATATATTGGTACTTTTACTTCTTTTTTTAATATGTCATATAAATTTGCACTAACTGTTCCACATGCTATAACAATTATGTCAACATTTTTACTATATAGATAATCTATAATCTTTTTAGAATATTCATATAATTCTTGAATGCTTTTATCACCATATGGCATATTTAAAGTATCTCCATAATAAAAATATTCATTATTTGGATGATATTTCAAAAAAGAATTTAATACGGTTAGTCCACCTACTCCAGAATCAAAAAGTCCTATTCTCATGTTTATTTCCTCTTTCAATTGTTAAATAAAATTATAATTATTTTTTTTAATGAATGCAACTATATTACACTTATTTGATAGTATTAATCAGTAATAAATGTATTTTTCTAATTAAAAGTGTATTTATTACTACATTTTTTAGAACATTAAAAAAAGACTATGTAAGTCTTTTATTTTGAATAATCTAAATATACTTTTATTCTTTTTAATTCTTCAGTTTGAACATATTCTTTTTCATATTCTTCATCAAACATTACTTCTATTGTAAACATTTTAGAATCTCCTGGGAGTAATTCTTCACCTGCAGATATATTTGATACAGAACATATTATATTATCTTCATGAGATGGAGTAATATTAATATTTTTTAATACGGCTTTTCTATCCCCGTTATTTTTAATGTTTACGTTATATAGTATTAAATCATTTTTTTCTATTATTTTTGGATAAATAGTTATTTCAGTATTCCCACTAATATATGATCTAACATCTTGAGCTGAACCCATTGTTTCAACACTTGATATTGTAGTAATTGAAACATCTGAATATGTATTGTTTATTGATGTTTTTAATTCTTCTTTATCTACTTTTTTTGATACTAATGCGTATCCAACTGACATAAAAGCAATCGTTAATAATAATCCAATAATTATTGCATTTCTATTATCTTTATTCATCATATCATCTCCTAAATTATATTATATTTTAATTATAACATAATTCTATATCATTTTATCAATGTTTTTTGGGACTTTGTCATTTATTATTGTATTTATTATTTTTTGCTTTTTTTCTTCACTTATAGTTTTCCCACTTATAGTTGAAATATTATCTATTAACTCTCTAAGTGTATTCTCATCTTTCATGTTACCGTTTTGTAATTTATTTGCAAGTTCTAAAATTGTATTTTTATCTATATTTGTTTTATCTTCTACTTTTTTTATAAGAGCATCAAACATAAAAAACCTCCTACATAATTATATGTAAGAGATTATTGTTTGTTATTATTATTGTTATTATTATTGTTATTAAATATTTCATTAAATGTTCTACTAATATTTGTAAAAATATCATCTATATTTTTAGAAGAAGCTCTTATCTCAGATTCTGTATCATTCCATATATTTGCTATTGAATCCAATGCATTTGCTTCTTGTTCTAAACGTTCTATTGCTTTATCAAAATTATGATTTATAGTTGCCTTTCTTTCATTTATATCATTTGTTATTGCACTTCCTAATGAATTACTGCAATCAGTCCATGCATTATCTGCATTTTTCTTAGCAATTTTTAAATTATTAATTGAATTTCTAATTATTCCAGAAATATGTTTTAATTTTTCTTGATCAATAGATAGGCTTTGATTAGTATTATTTGTTAATTCTTCATTCATTTTATCACCTACTCATTTAACCTTTTCTTAACTTCATTTTGAGCGTTTTCTAAAACAAATATTATTCTATCTAAATATTTAATTTCAAACATCATTTCTTCTTTTTCATTAGTTAATTCTTTATTAATAATATCAACTATTTTATTTTGAATAACTGATGAATCTTCTCCTTGCCAGTTGTTACCTATTTCAATAGTAGCATCATTTAATATTTTCATTTCTTCTTCAAATGAAGTTTTAGCTTTTTCAATTATTATTTTTGAATTTTTTAATCTATCTATATTAGTTATTTGAAGTGCCATCATATCGCCTTCCTTCACTCTAATAAAATTTTATCTTTTTTTACAATCTATGTCAAATAAAAAGAAAAAACACATCAGTGTTTTAATCTTGTCCAATTATACGTTTATATTTTTCTATTTCTTGGGTTATTTCTTTTGATTTTTTTATATAATCTTCATTACTTATTTCTTTTTTGGCAAATCGTTGATTAAGTAATTCTTGAGCTTTTTCTAAATTCTTAATTGTTGATTCATAATTAGCATTTCTCATTGCATTTAAATCTGTTCTAAATATCATATTATTCGCTCCTATTTTTAAATTGAAGAATAATCGGAGTTCCTTCAAGTTCAAAATTTTCTCTTAATTTATTTTCTAAATATCTTTCATATGAAAAATGTACTAAACCTTTATTATTTACATGGAATGTAAATTTTGGAGGTTTTATTCCAGATTGATTAGTAAAATATATTTTTAATCTTTTTCCTTTGTATGATGGTGGTATGTTCAATGAATATGCATCATTTATAACATTATTAAGTATATTTGTTGGAATTTCTCGTTTAATATTTTCACTTACTTTTAATACTTCTGGCATTATAGTATGTATTCTTTTTTTAGTTTTTGCACTTGTGAATACAATTGGTACATAACTTAAAAATTGAAATTCATTTCTTACTTTTTTTATGTATTCTTTAATATCTTGGTTTTCTTGTGTATCCCATTTATTAACTACAATTACTAGTCCTTTACCCTTTTCTAAAACATAACCTGCTATGTGTTTATCATGTTCAATTATTCCTTCTTCAGCATTAATTACTAATAAGCATAAATCTGACCTTTCAATTGCTTTCATACTTCTCAAAAGACTATATTTTTCTATATTTTCATATATTTTTCCTTTTTTTCTCATACCAGCTGTATCAATGATTACAAATTCTTCATTATTATATTTCATTATAGTATCTATGGCATCCCTTGTAGTACCTGCTACATCACTTACTATTACTCTTTCTTCATTTAGCATAGCATTTATTAAACTACTTTTCCCTACATTTGGTCTTCCAATAACAGAAAATTTTAATCTTTTATCTTCAGTATAATATTCTTTCTTTTCAAAGGTTTTAACAATTTCATCTTTTAATTCAAAGAATCCTATTGCATGTTCTCCACTTACTGGAATATATGTATCAAATCCTAATTCATAGAAATCATACATATTTTCTTCACTTTTTTTGTTATCTATTTTATTAATAACAACAATTACTCTTTTTCCACTAGTTCTTAACATATCTCTAACAATAAAATCGTTAGACGTTAATCCTTCTTTTCCATCTACTACAAATAGTACTACATCTGCTTCATCAATGGCTATCTCAGCTTGCATTCTTATATTATCATTAAACTTTTCAGAAGAAGCATCTATTCCTCCAGTATCTATTACACTAAATTTATAATCTTTATATGTAGCATCACTATAGATTCTATCTCTTGTTACTCCTGGAGTATCTTCTATAATTGATATTTTTTCTCCAACTAGTTTATTAAAGATTGTACTTTTTCCTACATTTGGTCTTCCTACTAATGCAACTATTGGAATTCGCATGCTACCACCCCACAATTCGTGAATATTATAACATATCTTTGTATTATTGTAAATTATAGTTATAATGTTCACATAGTTTATATATGTCTTCTTTCTTAATAGTAGATGATAATATGGTATTGTATTTTGTTTTTTCTTTATACTTAGTTAACAAGGAATAATCATCAAAAAATAAAGGTATATCATCTTTATATATATTTATTTTTAAATCAATCGTTTTTATGTAATAATTATCTTCATCTTTCTTCTTAAAATGTATTATTTTTATTAAATTTGGTATATCATATATATCTATTTCATAAAAGCCATTTATTTCTAAAGCATATTTTTTTCTTAAATTAATCAAAATTTCTTTAACCATATCATTTATATCTTTATTAATTATTTTATTTGCATAATTAATTTTAACTATATATTCTTTATCATTTATAAAATCGAAATTCAAGTTATCACCCAAAATATAATATGATTAAAAAGTTAAAAAGATAGAAATAATTTCAAAATAAAAAGCGCTTTTTGGCGCTTAATTAATGAATGTAGTTATATAAATCATATATTCTTCCATCTATACTCTGAGCAAATGCTGTTTTAGTACATACTGAAGAATCAACTTCACATGTAGTTCCTTCATAGAATTTAGCAATATTAGTTAGTCCTTCAAGTTTTCCAAAAGATCTAAAATCATTTCTTGCTATTGCATCTTCAATTAACATATACTCTACAGTTCCATCTTCTAGTAAAAAGAAGATAGTATTTAAATTGGGATTCATATCAAATGTTGACATATGTAAATCAACTACTTTTGATTCAAAAGGTAATAAGAAATATTCTGATGTTTCTTCATTATTAGAATATTTAACGAAAGCTATATCGTTTTTAGATGTTCCGTATTGAATATCAAAATAAGCATCATTAACTCCCATATATGTTCCTAGCAAAACATTATATTCTTGATTGTAATTATCAGTTACAACTAAATTTTCGTTAAATCCTAAAGTTTTGTTTCCTAATTGATTTCCTCCTGCTATTTGAACGTCATCTGAAATTATATTTTCTTTTTCATTATTTTTTATACGAAATGTTCTATCTTTTATTTCACCAGATAAAGCATATCCTCCAATAAATGCAATTATAGCAGCAATTAAAATGAATGTTGAAACATTTGAATTTTTTGTGTTTATAGATTTTGTCTTTACTTTAATTTTAGTTTTTTCCATAATCATCCTCTTCTTTATCTTATAATTTTATTATAATATTTGTTTTTTTTATAGTAAAGAAGTTTTATTAATATTTAACACATTATATGTCAAAAAAAAGCACTATTGTGCTTTATAATCTATAACTGTTTCTATTGTTTTTAATACTTCTTCTCGACCTAATTTGGTCATACTTGAGAATAATATAATGTTATCTCCTACTAAAACATCTAATGTTTCTTTAAGTAACTTCATATTTTTGTCTTTTTCTCTAGAACTTACTTTATCTGCTTTAGTTGCTACGATTGTAACTGGAATTTGATAATACTTTAAAAAGTCATACATAATTTTATCATCATTAGTTGGTTTATGTCTAAAATCAACAAGTAAAAAAACTCTTTTTAATTCTTTACGTTTTTGTAAATATTCTTCTACCATTAAACCAAATTTTCTAATCTCTTCTTTAGATGTGTCTGCATAACCATATCCTGGTACATCTACTAAAAAGAATAAATCTTCTACTTTATAAAAATTAATTGTACTTGTTTTGCCTGGTTTATGAGAAATTCTTGCTAAATTTTTTCTATTTATTAAAGTATTAAGGAAACTACTTTTTCCTACATTGCTTCTTCCTAGCATTATAAATTCTGGAAGATTATCATCTGGATATTGGCTTCTTCTTACTGCACTAACATACAAATTAACATTGTCAACTTTCATACTTATTACTCTCTTTCATTTAAAAGTTTATTATTTTCTTCCCTGTTATAATTTTTACAAACGTCATCTAAATCATTTAATAATGATTGAACTTCTTCAAGAGTATTAACCCTTGCTCCACTTGCTAATTTGTGTCCTCCACCATTATATTTTTCTGCAACTTGGTTAATAATTGGTCCACGTGATCTAATATTAAATTTATATTGATTATTTTTGGCATCTTCTGATACTGTTGCCCAAACAATCACTTCATCAATATTATTATAATTATTTACCATATTTCCTGCAGAACTTGAATCTACTCCATATTTAAATAATGTATCATTACTAATAATTACATATGCAAAGCCATTTTCGGTAAGAGTCATATTTTCTGAAATATAACCTTGAAATCTAACTTCACTAAATGGTCTAGCATATAAGTTTCTATATATTTTTTCAATATCAATATTATATGTTCTAGTTAACCATTCGACGATTTTAAATGTATCTGGAGTTGTGTTAAATAAAAATCTATTTGTATCTGATACTATACCATAATATAAATACTCGGCTATTTCAGTATTTATTATCATTTTATTTTCTACAAGAAATCTTAATACAAGTTCAGAAGCACTTGATGAGTTAACATCTATATATTCTAATTCACCTAATTTTTCGACAAAAGGATGATGATCAATTTTACATGCATTAACAAAAGTATCTAAATTTGAAATATCTATTCGTTTTTTATCTGGTGTATCTACGACTATTAATAAAACATTATCATTTATTTTATTTTCATATTTATCAAGTTTTGGAAAATAGTTATATCTTGAGCTTTTTGTACCAACGGCAAATACTTTTTTTTCTGGAAAAGCAATATTTATTGCTGTTTTCAATGCAAACTGGCTACCTAAAGCATCAGGATCTACTCCAATATGTCTTGCAATAACGATAGTATCATATTGTTTTATTTTTTCATATATTTGTTTTAACATTAATCATTTCCTATCTATTTATTATATTTAATGTATCTCTAGCAATCATTAATTCTTCATTAGTAGGTACTACATATATTTCTGCAGTTGAATCATCTGTACTAATTTTTGTATATTTTCCTCTTACATTATTTGCTTCTAAGTCAATTTTAAATCCAAGACAAGCTAGTTTTTCTATTATTTGAGCACGAGCTTCAGGACTATTTTCTCCAATACCTGCTGTGAATGCTATTACGTCAACATGTCCTAGTAGAACATAATATTGAGCAATATATTTTACTACTGAATTAACAAACATTTCTTCTGCAAGAATACATCTTTCATTTCCTTCTTTAATACCATTTTCAATATCACGAGAGTCACTACTTACTCCAGATATTCCCAAGAAACCTGATTTTTTGTTTAAATCATTCATGATTTCGCTAGCGCTTTTTCCTTCTTTTTCCATAATATAAGGTATTATTGAAACATCTATATCTCCGCTTCTAGTTCCCATTACTATTCCAGCATGTGGAGTAAATCCCATTGAAGTATCCATACATTTTCCATCTTTAATTGCTGTAACACTTCCACCATTTCCTAAATGACATGAAATAATATTTAAATCATCACGACCTAATTTTTCTTTAAGTGTTTCTGCTATATATCTATGACTTGTTCCATGTGCTCCATATTTTCTAATATGATAGTTTTCATACCATGAATATGGAACTGCATATAAAAATCTTGCTTTTTCAATTGTTTGATGATATGCAGTATCAAAAACTACTACCATTGGAGTTTTAGGTAATACTTCTCTAAATGCTTTTATACAAATAGCATGAGCTG
>CACXGX010000064.1 GCA_902767365.1 uncultured Erysipelotrichaceae bacterium | reverse complement strand
GATGAGATTTATGGTATGTTACCAGTTAAAGATAGTGAAGATATTATGATTTCTAATTATCCTAAATATAGTAAAAAATATATTTTTGAATTAGAAGAAAAAGCTGTTGATGGGGCTGTTGATTTTATTAAAGCATTTAGGAATATTAAAGCTGAAAATAATATTACAAAAGAAATGAAAGTAATGTTTGACACTAATGATGATAATGATTTAATTGTAAAAATGCTAAAAATAAAAGATAATATTGTTGATCAACCTCTTGGAATTAGAGCATATAAAGTTTTTTCTAATACAGTAAAAGCTACAATTTTCTTTGAAAAAGTAGAAAATGAAACTGATAAGTTACTTAAAGAAACTCAAATTAATGCTTTAAGATTATCTATAGAAAGACGTGAAAAATTATTATCTAATGAAAATTATGTCAATAAAGCTCCAGAAAAGATAGTTGAAATGGATAGAATAAAATTAGAGGAAGAAAAACAAAAATTAGAAGAATTGTTGAAATAGATTGTTTTAATACAATCTATTTTTTAATTATAAATATATTCTTTTATTTTTAAGAAATAATAATATTTAAATTTATATATATGTGTGATAGAATATAGTAGAGGTAAGGCTATGGATAATAATAAAAGTTTTAAAATTATAGTTTTAGATATTCTTTTGTTTTTTTCTTATACTTTTTTATTTATATTAGATTATAAGATAGAACCAATTGTTATTCTTTTGTTTTCTATTATTTTAAATTTAATATATATTTATTTAGATAATATTAAGATTAGATATGATATGATTTACGGGAAAAAAGTTTTAATATGTGCAAGTATAGATAATATTAATTTAATAGATTTGTATTATGGTGATGATGGAAGAAATATTATAAAAAAGGTTTATAAAATAATTAAGAAAAATATAAGTTATGTTGGATTAGTTAAAAAATATAATGGTTATTTTGTAATTATAGATAAATATAATAATCGAAATGAAGTTATTAGTTTAGTTAATAAAATTAATGAAGAGACTCAACAATTACTTAGTGATGAGGTGTTTAACATTTCTTTGAGTTTTGGAATTCAATTATGTAAAGATGATAGTGATTATAGTTCAGATGAAAAGAAGGCGACAATAGCATGTTCAAATGCAAAAAAAGAATACTTGAATCTTTATAGTTTTTATAATGATGAAGATATGGAAAATGAAATTAGAGAAAAACAAATATTAAATAGTCTTGTTAGATCATTAAAAAATAATGAATTTGAGGTATTTTTTCAACCAAAATATAATAATAATGATAATACAATTGTAGGTAGTGAAGCTTTAGCAAGACTTGTTCAAAATGGAGAAATAGTTCCTGCTAAATATTTTATTGATGTTGCTGAAAAATATAATTTTACTAGTTCTCTTGATAAATATATTTTTAGAGAAGTTTGTAAAAAAATAAGAGAATTAAAGAAAAATAAAATAAAATTTAATACTATTTCAGTTAATGTTTCAAGAAATACTTTATGTGAAAATACTATTGTTGATTATTATGAATCTATTATGAGAAGATATGAAGTAGACAAAAAAGATATTGAACTTGAAGTAACGGAAAGAAATGCTAATGGATATATTTTATCTAATGAAATTTTAAAAGAATTATGTAGAAAATTTAATGTTTCTATTGATGATTTTGGGATAGGTAATTCATCTTTATCTGTATTAAGAGAATTAAAGATTAAAACTGTTAAAATAGATAGAGCATTTATAATTGATGAAAGTATTTCTGGAAGAAAAATACTTGATAATATTATTAAGTTAATTAAAGATTTAGATTTAGATATTGTGGCAGAAGGTGTAGATGCAGAAAGTCAAAATATATATTTGAAAAAAAGGGGTTGTACAATTGTTCAAGGTTATTTATATTCTAAGCCTTTATCTTTTGATGAATATAAAAATTTATTAAGTGGTGGTGACGGAAATGGATCTTAGAGAAATAACTGAGTTTTTTAGAGATTTTATGTGGTATATAATTGTCATAATTGTTATAGTTTTTATATTTACTTTTGTTGTATCTATTCAAACTGTAGCTGGTAATTCTATGTTTCCAACACTAGAAGATGGAAATATGGTTCTAGTATCAAAAATATCTTATAGACTAGCTAATATTAAGAGAAATGATATTGTTGTATTAAAAAATAATGGTAAAACTTTTGTTAAAAGAGTTATTGGATTACCTGGGGAAAAAATTGAATATATGGATGGATATTTGTATATAGATGGGGAATCTTTTAAAGAAACATTTTTAAACTCTGATGTTGTTACTTATAATTTTATGTTTATTGATGTTTGTAGTTTAGAAGACTGCCCTGATGGAAAAATACCTAATAATATGTATTTAGTTATGGGTGATAATAGACCTGAATCTAGTGATAGTAGGGATAAATCTTTTGGATTAGTAGATAAAAGTGATATAAAAGGTAAAGTGTTCTTTAAATTATGGCCTTTTGGAAAAGTTAATTGATTGTTAATGTAAAAAAATAGTGATTAGAGCAAACTATATGTAAACAATATGAGAAAAGTACGAAGAAACAAATTATAGAGTAACTGATATTCTGTAAAAGTTTTAGTTATTTCTTATGTTTAATGAGATAAGGCTTTAGAGTGACCTCATCTCTTTTTATTTTTTTTAATATATTTAAAGATTCATCTTTATGACTTCTTTTGAAGAATTTTATTTATTTTTATTATCATTTTGCAATAATAGACCATTTACTTCATACACTTGGTTACTTATCTCTTCTTTTTTATTATTTTCATAATTATCTCATGATGAATATGGATAGTTTTGTAGTTAGTATTATTTTTAGAATTAATTTCTTTCTTTATTGCTATATTTTTAATAAAAAATGGAAATTATTTGATAATTTGATATACTTCAAATTGAAATTTATTTTTCTAAATCCCGTCTTATTTTCTTTTTTATTTATTTGTTGAAAAATGTTGTTTTGTTATTCTTTATTTGTTATAATTATTATGATAATGGTAGAGTAGAGTTATGATGCAATTATTTAGTTTGAAAGAAGGGATAATATGTCAAATAAAAAGATAATAGCTATATCTGTTGGTATTATTTTAGCTGTATTTTTTCTAACTTCATTTGCTGGCGGAACTGAAGAAAAAGCATCCATTGCAGTTCGTAATGTAGTTTTTACTGATAGTTATGATGGACATAATATTGCTGATTATGAAGTTGAACTTGGTAAAGCATCAATTATACCTGATATACCTGTACATAAAGGTTATATTTTTAAAGGTTGGTATGATTATAATAATCAAAGTTTGAAAATTGAAAACTTTGATAGAATTGTTGATGATATTCATGTTGTAGCAGTTTATGCTTCTGATATTAATGACAATAATATTTCTGATGATGAAGAAGTATATTATGAAGTTAAATTTATTGACACTATTGATAAAGAAATATTAAAAACGGAAAAAGTTTTGGAAGGAATGGCTGCAACTGCCCCACTTAATGTTGAATATGAAAATTATGAATTTGCTGGATGGGATAAGTCTTATTCTAATGTTACTAGTGATTTACAAGTAAAAACAATTTATAATAAAAAGATTGTTAATAATGATAATTTAAATAATCAAGCACCTAATACTTATTTGGTAACATTTGTTGATGGCGATGATGGAAAAACAATTAAAACTGTTGAAGTGCGAGAAGGTGAAAATGTGACTCTTCCAACTCCTATTAAACATTTAGGAAGAGTATTTGATTATTGGGATGGAAATTATAAAAATGTAAGAAGTAATCAAAAAGTTGTTGCAAGATATGCTGATGATAAAAATAATAATGGTAAAAAAGATAGTTTGGATACTCATTATGTTATAGAATTTGTCTCTAATGGACGTGGAACACTTGATGGTAAAACTCGTTTTACTAATAGTTTAGTTGGAATGAATTTTGATTCAGTTGGAATTATTGTTCCAAAAACTGTTGCAGAGCAATATTATAAATTCGATAGATGGGATCCTCCTATAAATGAAGTTGTAAATAATAATGTTAAATATAAAGCCTTATTTGTACCAGAAAATGATATAAATAATAATGAAATTGCTGATGAAACAGAAAGACATTATACTGTAGAATTTAAAGTTAATGAAAATGGTTCGCTAAAAGGTACTTCAAAATATGAACATGTTTTGTATGGTTTAACATTTGAAGAAGCTGGAATAGTTATTCCTACTCCAGTTGCAGATCAGTATTATAAATTTGTAGGTTGGGATAAAGAATTTTCTGAAATAGTTATTAGTAGACAAACTTATTATGCTAAATTTGAACCAATAAATGATAAAAACAATAATGGCATAGCAGATGAAACTGAATCACATTATACAATTGAATTTAGATCAGGGGAACATGGTTCAATACGTGGAAGAACAATTTATGAAACATTAATGCTTGGAATGCAATTTAAGCATGCAGGTATTGTTGTGGCTACTCCTGTTCCAGATGAAAATTATGTATTTGATAGATGGGATCCACCTATTAATACAACAATTACGGGAAGTGCAATTTATACGGCATTATTTGTACCGGTTAATAATTAATATAAAATGCTAATTATAAATATTAGTTTTAAGGAGTGGAAATATGGCATATATTAAGTATAAAGAATTAACTAAGTATTTTAATTTTTCTCGAGTTATTGAGAAATCTAAACTTCCTAAGTATGTAAAAGATTATGTATTTGATAAGGAAAAAATACTCGTTGCTTATAAAACTAAAACAGATCATGGAATATTTACAACAGATAAAATTGTTTTGTTTGATAATTATAGTTTGTTTGGTATTAAAAAACAAATATATGCTATACCTTATAATTCTATTTCAACTTGTTCAGTAATATTTCATTTAAGAAGTGCAGAATTAAGTTTGTTTATGGATAGTGGATATCCTGTAAGAATCAAATTTATTAATATGGAAGGTATTGATAAATTGAGATTAAGATTAATATATTCTGTTATTTTAAAATATATTAATAAACAAACTGTTACTGATGAAGAATTGAATGTTTTAATTGAAGATAAAATATCATTTGAAAATGGAGATAAAAAATGAGTAAAAATGAAGATTTTTTTGATGAAAAGAAAGATAAGAAATCAACCTTCAATAGAGTAATGAACATTATATTATGGATTGTATTATTTGTATGGATGGGAATATGTTTAGTAGACTTTTTCCTTACAAAAACAGAGCATGAACCTATATTTTGTCTAAGTAAAGATACAACAGAATATTCTGATGGGCAAGTAAGATCTTGTACTGGATTAGGATATAAAATATATCATTATGAAAGAGAT
>CACXGX010000063.1 GCA_902767365.1 uncultured Erysipelotrichaceae bacterium | reverse complement strand
TTAGATATATCTAAATCTTATAGATTATCATGGGATGATAAATATAGGGAATTATGTAATGCTCAAGGCATAAAACAATATAATCACGTTTCTTTTGATTTACCAATGCCCCAGGTAACTGATTAGGTATAATAAATTTATATGAAAGATATTGGTAGTTTAAAATATTTAAGAGAAAAAAGTGAATACGTTTTTGTTAATAATGATAAGATATATTCATTTCTTAATCAAATTGCAGATTTTAATTATAGTTATTGGTTAAATGATTTAAGCTTTTTTAAAAATGAAAAAGAAAAAATTGTTTTTTCGTTTATATGTGAATCCATTAATTTTTGCTTTTGGGGTTGTCCTGAGTGGAAAATTAAATATAAAGGATATGATTATCGAGGTTCAGAAGCTTTGTTTTATTCTTTACTAAAGGCAATAGAAGACAGGAAAATCGTTATTACTATTGATAATCTTTATGATATTAGTGAAAAAGAGTTTACAAACATATTTTATTCTGATGGTAAAGTACCTTCGTTAATGAAAGAAAGATATTCTTTGTTTTGCAATACTATAAATGTTATTAAATTGAAAGGTAATAAATTTTATGATGAATTATTTTCAATAAAGAGTGATGTTGAACTTATTGAATACATAATTAGTAATTTTAAACATTTTAATGATGAAAGTATATATAAAGAAAAAGTAATTCATTTTAATAAAAGAGCAATTTTACTAGTTAATGATTTATATAATTTATCTCCAACGATTAGATTTAATATAAATAATATTAATAATTTGACTGGCTGTGCTGATTATGCTATTCCAAAGATTTTTTTTGCAACTGGTATATTTAAATATAGTGACGAGTTATTAGAAAGAATTTTTTCTAAATCTTTAATAGAACATAATAGTCAAATGGAAATAGAAATACGAGGAAATACTCTATATGTTATAGAATTTATGGTTAAATATTTGAATAATAAAGGTATTATTATTAATTCTGTTCAACTAGACAATCTTATATGGAAGACACGGAAGCAAATAAAAGATGATATTCCAGTTCACATGACAAATTGCATATATTATTAAAAAAATGTTGACAGCATTTTTTTAAAAAGGTATAATATCATCAAATATGGGTGATGTTTATGGGTAGCTGTTTATCGAAGAAAATAAACGATTTTATCAATAATGAAAGAATATCTAAAGAACAGTTTAATGAATTAAAGTATGTAGCTGAAATAACAAATTTTAATGAAAAAATCTTAAATTGGTTTAGATATTTACAATCAATTGAGGTTATTGGTTGGCGCAATAAATTAGTTACTAAAAAATTATGTCAAATTATGGAAAAAGAAGAAACATTACATTTTTATGCTTTGTTTTGTCCTTCATATATTAAAGGAAAAGGTGAAGCAGGTTTTCGCATAGATGATGTTGGAAATACTACTAAAAATGGTTTGAAAACTCTTATGGATATTACAAGAAAAACTAGGGAAATAGGGTTTAATTGTTCAAATCCAGAAGCAATATTTTTTGATATTGCACTTGAACAGCCAGAAAAAACAGTAAATATGCTTAGTGATTTAGATATAAATATTCAAAATTTTTGCAAGTATGTACCTGAAGGTATGAATTTTTCATTGCTAAGCAAGAAATTTCCTGAACTTATGGACATTGTAGGCTATGGAGGAATAATTATTGAGCCATTACCAGTTGATGAAGTGATTTTAGCACGTATAATTGAACGTGGCAGAAAATTTTATGAACTTTTTGGTTGGAATAAAGAAAAAATAATTAATCGTTCTAAGATTATAGCTTCAAGTGAAGCGACTGTTGGAAATATTATAAGACATCATATGCCAAATGCTATAATGGTATATACTCCAACAATGCTAGAACGTGCACAAGTTTATTCTGGAAAGCATCAAAATGATCCTTTACCTATTGTATTTCCTAAAAAATAATAGTATAATGTTGATGAGCCGAAATGAGGCTTATTATGGGGTCGTAGTTATATAAAATAAAACGGTTGTGTTCAACAGAAATTGGTGAAAATCCAATCGACTCCACCAAATTGAATTTTATGTTTATGAACTAAACTTTAATTTATAAAAAAATTATTAGAAATTGATATTGGTGTCTTAGTGGTGCTACAAAGTTTGAAATAACTTA
>CACXGX010000062.1 GCA_902767365.1 uncultured Erysipelotrichaceae bacterium | reverse complement strand
TTTCTTTACTATATCATATATATATCTACCTGATATAACTAATTCTCCTAACTCAATAATCTCTTCAATATCTTTATCAGGAATAAAAGATTTGATTGCAAACTCATTATTAGTACTTAATAAATATAAACCATCTTCCTTTAAATCAAACTTTATACAATTAAGTATAGGAATTAAATTTTTAGAGGATACTCCTCTTATTACATAGTTCAAGTTTTCCACAAGAACATTTTGTTTAATTTTAATCTTCATACCAAAACCTTCTTTCATTTATTTATATTATATATATTATTATTATTAATGTCAATAATGTGCATAACTTAATTTTTCCCTTTATTTATAAAGGAAAAATACCTGTTGATAAAATGTGCATAACTGTTCATAAGATGTTCATAAGTGATGTTTAAAACATTTTTATCTGATTTACCATCTTCTGAATTTCACTTTTTAATTCGTCACTCTTATCAACTTCTTTTTTTATTTTATCTACACCGTGCATAACTGTAGTATGATTTCTACCACCAAACTCATTACCTATTTTTACTAGATTTTCGTTTAAATACATACGACATATATACATCGCAACTTGTCTAGGTTGAGTTATTGTACTAATTCTTCTTTTAGATTTTAAGTCATCCACACTAACATTATAATTACTACACACAATGTGCATAACTTGTTCGATGTTGTTTTTAGCTTCTATTCTTGTTACAAAATAGTCTTTTAATGCCTCAGTTGCAAGATCTAGAGTAATATCAGAACCATTCATAATAGTTGCATACGCGAATACTCTTGTTAATGCTCCTTCTAATTTTCTAATATCGCTTGTACAGTTACTTGCAATATATTCTTTTACATCTAAAGGAAAATCAGTTTTAAGTTCGTGATTTTCTATTTTTTTGTTGATAATATTCATTCTAAGTTCAAAATCAGGTGGTTCAATACTTACTGTAAGTCCCCAGTTAAATCTTGTTTTTAATCTTTCTTCTAATCTCTTTATATCATCAGGAGATCTATCAGATGATATAATTATTTGTTTTTCATTATTATATAAGTCATTAAATGTGTTAAAAAACTCCTGTTGTGCGGATGTTGCACCAACTATATTGTGGATATCATCGATAATTAGAACATCTACATCACGATATTTACTTTTGAACTGTTTTGTTACTTCAAAATTATTAGAATCTCCATTTCTTCTACAAATTTCGACAAAATCATTTAAAAAATTATCACATGTAATGTAAAGTACACGTTTAGCACTATTTTTTACAACAAAATTACCTATTGCCTGCATTAAATGGGTCTTTCCAAGTCCACTAGGTCCATATATAAAAAGTGGATTGTACATTTTACCAGGGTGTTCTGCAACAGCTATCGCACTAGTTGCCGCAAACTTATTACTCTTACCAATTATATAGTTTTCAAATGAATACCTACTGTCAAGGTTAGTTGTAAAGTTCTCATTACTAGGTATTCCTATTTCTTCTGTGTTTATTTCTATATTTTTTTCTACTTCTTCTTCTAGTAGAAATTCAAATTTAAAGTTTGTTCCTGTTACTTCTTGAAATGTTTCTTCTATTATATCTATATAGTTTTCCGAAAGATTCTTTTTATGAACATGATATGGAACTTGTACTTTAGCGGTATCATTTTCAAGACCAATTAGTTTAGTTTCACTAAACCACGTCTCATATGAAATGTTACTTATTTTGTTTTTTATCTTTTCTAAAAAACTTATCCACATATTATCTAGGTTCATAAATACACCTTCTTTCGTTATCAACACTACTATTCTACAATAAAATGTGCAAAAAGTGAAGAAAAAAAGCTAAGAATTACTTAATTTTTTTAACTTATCCACATTTTATGTGCAAAACTTATAAACATAAAATATTATAAACATTCATACACAATGTGCATAAGTCGATTTTTTGTGGAAAACTTGGTTTTAATTATAGATTATAAGGGAATATAATTAATATAGTAATTTGCATAACTATGATAATTAATATTAATTTAAGTGTTTATAATATTATTTTGAAAAATTATAAACATCATTTACTTAATTATATACACATAATTTTCATTTATACTAAAAAAATAACTAGTTGGTATCTTATTTATCATTAATCTTATTATTATTTAAATTATTAATTGCGAATTCTATACATTCATTTATTAATCTGTTTATTGAAATATTTTTTTTTTTTTGATAACTCTTCAATTCTATGTGGTATTTTATATAGATAAATAAAATGCTTATTTTTTTTTCTGTTATCCCACTCTCACTATCTACTAAAATATTATATTATTAATTGACTATATGTTATATATAATATAAAATTAATTCTTTTTTAAAAAAATTTGTCGAAAAAAGAAGGAAATTTAAAAGTTATGTTGAATAATAATAATAGAGGGAAAATTAAATAATTATATTTCTAACTAGAAGTGAGGTGT
>CACXGX010000061.1 GCA_902767365.1 uncultured Erysipelotrichaceae bacterium | reverse complement strand
TAAAGCATTTTTTAGGTTTTAACCTTTTTTATTGATTTAAAAAGAGATTATTTATAAATCTCCCCACTTTGGAAACACTATCATTTTAGGTGATAAATTTGACAAGATTCTATTTTTATGCTACTATACAAATCAATTTTAAAAGGGGGATGCTTTGTATGAATTTAATAGTAGAGGCAGTGAAAAATATTTATAATAACGGAAATACAACATTAAGTTTTAAAACAAATCCAAGATGGGAAATAAGGTTTTATATAGGAAATAATGGAAAACTTAATATTAGTAGTAAACAAGATTATGGAAATAATTTAATTCAAGAAACTATTTTTTCAGATGTCGTCGATGTTGATATTTTTCAAGAAACTATATATTTAGACATCAAAGAAGGAATAAGTAATATTTCTTTATTAGTTTATTACTCATTATGCGATCAAGAAAGAATAAATGATCAAGTAGTTTTAACTACTGATGATAAGGATTTTAATGAAAAAATGTTAATGACATCTATAAATGAATTATATAATCAACTTATACCACTAATATCTGTAGAAAAAGAAAATATTGAACATTTGGCAAAATGCGATAATTATCATCAAATATGTCAAACTCTTATGAATCAAACTAAATATAATAATGAGGTTCATACAATGCTAAGTATTCAAGAAATTATAAAATCATTAATAGATAATTATGCAAAATTTGAGAAAACCGTAAATGAAGCCCATGCATTATGGAAAAAAGTAGGAGAAGGATCAGTTAAAGAATCAAATGACTCATATGATAAATGGGATAATTTTTTAAATCAATTATACTTTAATCAATTTCTTAATAAATCAACAATTGATTTAGATAGTATAGATATAGATTATGAATTCTTAACTAGTAAACAATATATTTCAGATCCATCAATAGCTCGTGAAGACGAAATTGAAAATCTAGAAATAGCTCTTTTAACACCAAGTAAATCTGCTATATTAGTCGGTCATCCAGGTGTTGGTAAAACTGCTGTTGTAGAAGGTTTAGCTTATAGAATAAGCTCTGGTCTAGTACCTCCAGCACTTCAAAATATAAAAATATTAAAAATAAACACATCTTCCATTGTTAGAGGATGTACATTGGTTGGTATGTTTGAAGAAAAAGTTGATAAGATAATGCAATATTTAGCTAAACACCCCAATATCATCTTATTTGTAGATGAAATTCATACTGCAATAGGTGCTGGACTTGGCTCAGTAGGCTGTCTTGATTTAGCAAATATAATGAAACCTTATATAGATCGTGGACAAAAAGTTATCGGAGCAACTACAAAAGAAGAATATGATAAACATATTAAAAAAGATAATGCATTTAATAGAAGATTTCAAATAACAACTATATCTGAGCCTCAAGAAAATGCTTTACGTCAAATTATAAGAGAAACTATTAGGAAATTTGAACAAATGACTAATATTAAATGGAATTTTGATACTGATATTTCTGAAATAATTATTAATCATATTGTTGAATGTACAGATGAAAAACATCGTATTTTTGATGATAAAAGATATAATCCAGATATTTCCATAAATATATTAGAAAATGTATTTGCTATAGCACGACTAAGAGGGCTTGATAGTGTTTCTGTTGAAAATGTTGCAGATGCAATAAAAAGAAGTGAATTTTTATATGAAAGTGTTAGAAAGGATTCAGTAGATGAATTATTATGTAAATGTAGTTTTTCTGATTCAGATGAACCAATTGGTCAAAATAAATGTAAAATAATTAAATTTCCAAATTCTTGGAAATAATAAAAAAATGATTAAATGATATAAACCCCATTTCTTGGATATAGGAATGAGGGTCTTTTAATTTTGTTTTCTATTTCTTGGTTTCTAAACTCATTACTTATTTTAATTTTTTTAGTTTCTAATTTAAACATAATTATTCACTTTCTTTCTAAAACAAAAAAACTAACTTTTTACAGTTAGTTAATTTATTACATCTTGGGTAATGTGTCCAAGTTTCCTATCAATCTGGTGCCTGAGAAGGGACTTGAACCCATACGGTGTTGCCACCATCGGATTTTGAGTCCGACACGTCTACCATTCCATCACTCAGGCACTTATGTAAGTATTATATCATATGCTTTTTATTAATGCAAAAAAAATCTCTATTTTTAGAGATTTATATTGATAAAGCGACTGTTTTATCTTCTTGATTTGTAATTTCTTGATTAGTTACTAAATTATCATCTATTAAAAGAAACTCTTTAATCGATCCATCATCATTAATAAATGAAGCTTGTATTTCTTCTCTTTCCTTTTGATTATTTTCCTTTTGTTTATTTGCGATTCTTTTAATTCCCCATTGACTTAATTTAGAAGATAAAGTAATTAGTCCATGATCTATATTTTTTCTTAGCCAATTTTTGTTAGAAAAAGCTACTTTAATATGTCCTACAAAAGCACCAATTTTAATTCCCCATCTAGAAATAAGTGATATTTTATCTATTTTATCATCTCTTTCTAAAGATTTTTTATATAGTTCTATGTACTTTTTAGACATTTCATTAATTTTGTCTCTTTCTTCTTCTACTGCTATAATTCCTGTATTCATAATCATCTTTTCCCTGATATTGTATCCCTTACATTATCGTAAAACATCAATACTGTTTTTACTTCATTTTCTGGTATTTTCTTTAAAGCATATTTACCATTTTCATCATCAGTTTCTGCAATTAAAACTGGAATTTTTTCACTTATTCCATCATCATTAATTGTATAAACAATATATTGTTTATTTAATTCTTCTATTCTAAATTGCATTATTATATTTATATTAACTTTTTGACCTTCTTCATTAATTATTTCAATACTATTAATCATATATTCTCCTTTATAAATTTAAATTTGGTACTTCTTTTTTTTCATTATTTTCAGTTTCTACATTTTGTACTAAATCAGCATCTTTCACTTTAATTTCTTTTATATTTCCACTTATGTCTATCAACGCAGAACTTATCTCTTCCATATCTTTATCAACTAAAGTTGCTTTTAAAAGATTTTTACTTGAGTCTATTGCTTTTATTAAAGCAGCGCTTCCAAGTACTGTTGCAACTTCTCCTGCTGGTCCATCAAGAGGACATATAGTCATAACAACAGTTAATACTGCTCCTGCAACTGTTACAACACCTTTTGCAATTTCACATCCTGCATCTATTGCATCACTTTTTTTCTTTAATGTTTCTATTTCTCTAAGTTTTTTTATTTTTGCTTGTTTCATTTGTTCAAGAATTTCTCTATCTTCTAGAGTACAAATTATATTTGCATTTTCATTTTCTTCCATAGTTCACCTCTTAATTTAATGATTTATATTTTTCTATTATTTTTTCTGCTACTTTTAATCCATCTATCGCAGATGTTGTTATTCCACCAGAGTAACCTGCTCCTTCTCCTATTGGGTATATTCCATTAATCGAAGATTCATATAATTCATTTCTATTTATTCTAACAGCTGATGAAGTTCTACTTTCCACTCCAGATAAAATCGCATCATCACTTGCAAAGCCTTTTATTTTTTTATCAAATGCTTCTATTCCTTCTTTTAAAGATTCATTTATAAAATCTGGAAACAACTCATTCAAGTTTGCAAAAGTATATTTTCCTTTAAATAATGGATTAACACTTTTAAATTCTTTACTCACCATATTATTTTTATAATCTTTATAAAGTTGGGTTGGGATTTCTCCTTTACCTAAATATCCCGCCCGATTTTCTAATTCTCTTTGGAACTCTAATCCGTCTAAAGGACTATTTCCAAAATCAGATGGACCTACTGTAACTACTACTGCACTATTAGCATTTTCTTCGTTTCTTTCGTAATTACTCATTCCATTTATTATTAAATGATCTTTTTCACAAGATGAATTTACAACGAAACCTCCAGGGCACATACAAAAAGTATATACTCCTCTTCCATTGCTTGCTTTGTAAGTTAATTTGTAACTTGCATTTGGTAACAGTTTACTAAATTTACCATATTGACTATTATTGATCATTTCTTGTTTATGTTGAATTCTTACTCCTACGGCAAAAGGTTTACTAGTCATATCCATTTTATGATTATAAAGCATTTTTATAGTATCTCTTGCACTATGCCCAATTGCCAATAATAATACTTCACAATTTAATTCTTCTTTGTTATTAATTATTATTTTATTTATTTTATTGTTTTCCACTACTATGTCAGTAAGGGTTGTATTATATCTAAATTCTCCACCATTTTTTATTATTTTATTTCTTAAATTTACTATTACTTTTCTTAATATATCTGTACCTATGTGAGGTTTATTTAGATATTTAATTTCTTTTGGAGCTCCACAATGTATAAAAACATCAAATATTTTTTCTATTCTATGTTGCTCATCATTAACTAAAGTATTAAGTTTCCCATCAGAAAAAGTTCCTGCTCCTCCTTCCCCAAAACAAACGTTACTGTTTTGATTTAATATTCCTTTTTCCCAAAATTCATTAACTGTTTTAATTCTATCTTCAATTTTCTCTCCACGTTCTATAACTATAGGATTATAACCTAATTCTGAAAGTAAATAAGCACAAAATAAACCACTTGGTCCACTACCTACTACAACAGGTCTATTAGTTAACAATTCATTTCCTACTTTTGGATAAATGTATTCTTCTTTTTCAACTTTAAAAATATCTTTATCCTTTTTTACTTTTTCTTCGTTTTTTAATATGACATCTATTTCATATACATAATATATTTCTCTTTTATTTCTTGCATCAATTGATTTTTTATTTATTTCATAACTTATTAAATCATTATTATTTATTTTTAATTTTTTTATTATTTTTTCCTTTAAATAAGTTTCATTATCTTTGTCTACTTCAACTTTTATTTGCCTTACTCTAATCACTATTTACACTTCTTCCTGCAAGTAATCCACTAAGCCATGCAAAACCTAAATTATAGCCTCCACAATCACCATCTACATCAAGTATTTCTCCTACTATAAATAGTCCTTTACATTTCTTTGATTCCATTGTTTTACTATTTATTTCACTTGTATCTACCCCACCAGTACATACTTGTGATTTAGAAAAATCTTCAGTAGATTTTATATTTAATTTAAAATTAGTTAGATTTTCTATTATATTATTTTTTTCTTGTTTATTTAAATTGCTCCATGTATTTGATTTACTTAAATGGCATCTTTTTATAATTATATTTGCTAATTTATAATTGATTATTCCCTCTAAGAATTCATCTAAAGATCTATTTTTTAAAATAGTTTCTCTCTTGTCAAAGAAAGAATTGGCATCTTTAATTTCAGGTATAAAATTAATATTTATTTCCACTTTTTTATTTTCATTTAATGCTCTAGATGCTATACCACTCAAATTAAAGATACATATTCCACTTACTCCATAATCAGTAAGCATTATTTCTCCTGTTTCCTCTTTTATTTTTTTATTATCTACTAAGATACTTACTACTGAATTATTTCTTCCACCTTTCCATTCTTTAAAAAATGGTTCATCTCCTACTAATTGAACAAGTGATGGCATTACTTTAATAATGTTATGACCTAATTTTTTACATAAAGAATAACCAATAGCATCTTCTTTATAATAAGATTTACTTCCTGTAGCTATTATTACTTTATCTACTACTAGTTTTTTATTTTTATACTTTATATAAAACTTATTATCTATTTTATTTATAGTATTTACATTTGCATCATTTATAAATTTTACATTATTATCTTTTGCTTTTTCTAATAAAGCATTTCTAATACTACTTGCTTCTTTAGACATTGGATAATAATAGCCATTCTTAATTGTAGGCACTATTCCAATATTTTTAAAAAATTTTAATACTGCTTTTCTATTTTCTTCTGTATTAACTTCTTTTATAAAACTATAATTACTTGAATAAAAATGTTTATTAGAAAAATCTTCATTCCAGTAATTACATTTTCCATTTCCTGTTACTAATATTTTTTTACCAAAATCATTTAATCTTTCAAGAACAGTAACATTATTTCCTAGTTTTGCACTTTCTATAGCACTAACAAGTCCACTTGCGCCAGAGCCTATAACTGCAATTTCCATATGTGTCACCTCTTATTCTTCTTTGTATTTTGATTCATATAAATCAGTATCATCAGTATTTTCTACTATCTCCTCATATTTAGGTAATTCATCTTTACTAGATAATCCAAAATAATCTAAGAAATCTCTTGTGGTTGCATAAGTTGTTGCTCTTAAATTTTCTTCACTTTTTCCTGCTTCTTTTACAAATCCTTTAGCAATTAGTTTTCTTACCATATCACGAGATCCTATTCCTCTTATTTGTTCAATTTTTTGCACTGTAACTGGTTCATTATAGGCAATAATTGCAAGTGTTTCTAATGCTGATTGAGATAATGTATTAGTTGTTGGATTCTCTATTAATTTTTGATAATAATCACGATGTTCCTTTTTAGTAGTTAATTTAAATGTATTGCCAAGAAAACTTAATTGTATTCCGTATATCTCATCTTCATATCTATTTCTTAATAATCTTAATACTTCTTTAGCATCATCTTCATTTAATTCTAATATCTCTTTTATTTGGTCTAATGTTAATCCATCATCCCCCACTACAAATAAAAGGCCTTCAAGTATTCCTATATATTTATTCATGTACTACCTCACAAATTATATCTCCATATTCTTTATCTTGAGATATTTTTAATTCATTTTTTTTAGCCATTTCTAATATTGCTAAAAACGTTACTACAACGTATTCTTTATTTAAAACATCAAATAATTCTAAAAAATTAACTCTTTTTTTGGTACTTAATATTTTTCTTATTGAAATTGTTCTTTCTTCTACTGACATTTCTTTTTTTGTTACTTTAGTATGAAGAGGTTGTTCTAATTTTTTTCTTTCAAGAAATTTTTGAAAAG
The DNA here is from genome assembly GCA_902767365.1 of uncultured Erysipelotrichaceae bacterium. Taxonomy (GTDB): domain Bacteria; phylum Bacillota_I; class Bacilli_A; order RF39; family UBA660; genus RUG13868. Next base: position 5,030 of record CACXGX010000061.1, on the reverse strand, counting down.
CTTGTAACAAGTCATCAAGAGTAATATCACTATTATTAATTACAGTGTCAGTATTACTATATTCTTTTAAATTTTCAGGAAGCCTTGTATAAATTTGTTTTCTTTCACTTTCTAATTCTTTAAATTCTTCTGTTAAATCTTTATATTTTTGATATTCAATTAATCTATTAACTAGTTGTTCTTTTGGATCTATTTCCTCTTCTTCCTCTTCTATTTGTCTTGGAAGTAAAAGACGAGACTTCATTTCAATTAATTCACTTGCCATAACTAAGTAACTACTAGCAATATCTAAATTCATTTTTTCCATTTCTTCAATAAATTTTAAATATTCGTCTATTATTATTTCTATTTTTAAATTTAAAAGGTCCATTTTCTTTTCTTTAATTAAATGTAATAAAAGATCAAGAGGCCCTTCAAAATCATTAATTGTAAAAGTTATTTCCATAACATCATATCCTTAAACATATTAATTATAACATAAAAAATAGATATCCATAAAGATATCTATTTTAAATCTTAGTTTATGCCTTTTAACTCTAGTAATCTATAGTCCTTAATTTTCTAAAATAAATGTTTTTGAATAATTACTTGCTAATAAATTATTTATATTATTATAATTATCAACACTAGTAAATCCAAAAGAAACATATTTTATTCTATTATCGCTGTTATTAAAAGTATAATTCATACATAAAGTGCTTCCTTTTAATAAATCTTTTTCTAAATACTCTTCTTTTAAATTAAAATTTTCATTATTAATACAAGTCGGCAATAATTCTTTATTATATATAACATAAATATCACCAAGTTCAGTCATATCACTATCATAAAAATTGATAATTGGCGTATAACTATTAGATTTATCTTTTATAGATATCATATTATTAATTGTATAAAAAGCATTAATTGTATAAGTATTATTATTTTTAGTTTTACTTATTTTTGTATTTATTTTATTATTATTTTCATAATATTCTTTATATAAATTATAAACGTTATAATATTTAATTTTTAAAGATGATTTATTATTATCTTCATCTACTCCATAGAAAGTAATATACTCTGGTTCTTTTTCATAAGACATAGTACAAGAAGAATGTTCATCAATACAAGATATATCATCATAATTAGTATTATCATTTATAAAAATTAAGAATTCTTTGTTACTTTTGATATTTGGAGCTTTTCTATCTATATAACCACTTAAAAGTTTAACATAAGGATCACTTATGTTAGATGCGATAAAACCTTCTTTTCCTTGATTTGTTTTTATTTTGTACCAATAATAATTAGAATCTTCAATATGACCTAGAACAGTATATATTTCGTCTTTGTAAACATCACCAATATCTTCTGAATTTATATTGGCTTCTTTTCTAATATTTATTCTTTTAGTAGTTACTTTTATTTGAGTTTTAGTCCTATCTATTTTATTACTTTGGGTATTTTTTTCGTCATTTGGCCAAAACAAAATAGCAATAAGTATTATTATTGCTCCAAGAATCAAATTTAAAATTAAACTTTTCTTCTTACTCTCTATCATAATTAATATTATATAGAGTTTTTATTTTTTTTCAATCTTTTGAATTAAATATAAGAGAAAAAGCAAAAGAGAAGATTATAGCAGATATTATTCCTGCTGAAGTTAAATCAAACATTCCCATTAATATTCCTGATAAGCCCATTTCACTTGTTTTAGCAAGAGCCCCATGTATTAGAGAATGTCCAAATGAAGTAATTGGTACCATTGCTCCTGCTCCTACAAAATTAATTATATGGTCATAAATATTAAATATATCTAGGAAAGCTCCAACAACAACAAATATACTTGTTATATGTCCTGGAGTTAATTTAGTATTATCTAGTATTAATTGTCCTAAAGCTGAGACTAATCCAACAAAAATAAATGAATATAAATATGTCATTTTACACTCTCCAAACTTATAGCATGACTAATGGATAAGATAGAGTTTTTTTGATAAACAAAAGTTGGTGAAAATAAAGCTCCTGTTGCTACAATTAATACTTTATTTATTATTCTTTTTTCAATTAAAGGAAAAATATAAGCATAGTTAACAAGAGGTGAACAAGCAGGACCACTTCCTCCTGCCTTAACTTCTTTTTGATTATTTAAATCAAAAATCATTGTTCCACTATCAAAATAATTATTATCAAGTTCAATATTATATTCTTCTTTCATATAATCTTTTAGTATTTCTTTACCATAGCAACCTAAATCTCCAGTTATTATCATGTCATAGTAATTTATATCTCTTTTTGTATCTGTTAAATGTTCTTTTATTGTTTTTGCTGCTGCTATTGCCATTACTGCTCCCATATTATTAGCATCATTTATTCCCATATCGCAAATTCTACCTACTGTTGCACTTTCAACTTTTATTTTACTTCTTGCACTTGTTAGTAATATACTTGCTCCTCCTGTTGTTGTAAAAGTTGCAGTAGATGGACGAGGTGAGCCATATTCAGTAGGATTTCTAAATTGTTTTTCACTTGAAAGATTGTGAGATGATACACTTACTATAGCATTTTTTATTTTTCCTCCATCTATAAAATTAGAAGCAATTAAAATTCCCTCAGTACTTGTTGAACAAGCACTATAAATACCTAAATGTGGAATATTATAATTACTTACAGCATAACTAGTTGCACATATTTGATTTAACAAGTCTCCCCCAATAATTAGTTCAATATCTCGTACATCTCTTTTAGATTTTTTAAGTAATATTTCAATTGAATCTTTCATAAGTTTTACTTCTGCTTTTTCCCAAGTTTTTTCATTGCAATACAAGTCATCATAACTTTTATCAAATTTATCTTTTAATGGTCCTTTATTTTCATAAGGTCCCACTACTGTTGCAACATTATTTACATATACATTATTATATTTAAAAGTCATTTTAACCTCCAAAAAAAACATATCTTATTGTGCCAAATAAAGATGCACTTACTACTCCATATACAATTACACTACCTGCAAGTTTAAACATATTACTCCCTATACCATAAATAAAGCCTTCTTTTTTAAATTCAAGAGAAGAACTCATCATACTATGAGCAAAACCTGTTATAGGAATTATTAAACCACATTTAGCAAATGTAACCCATTTGTCAAAAAAACCTAAAGCTGTAAAAAGACAAGATATAATAATTAAAGTAACTATCATAAATGTAGTAGCATCTTTACTTGGTATGTCTAAAATATAAGAATATAAATCGGTTAAACCAACTGATATTGCTCCTACTAATCCTCCAATTAAAAATGATATAACTAAATTTATTATTTTATTTTCATCTGATTTATATTTATCTACTATATGTTTATACTTTATTCTATCCATGTTATCACCTTTATTATTCTTTACTAAAATAAATATAATATACAAAACTAAATTAAACTCTTAGTCATATTATCTTTAATTTTAGATAATATTTTATTTTCTTTACGTGACACTTGTACTTGTGAAATACCAAGTTTTTCTGAAGTTTCCATTTGACTATTATCATTAAAGTATCTAAGTTCTATTAATTTTCTTTCTTCAAGAGATAATTTATTTAATTCTTCTTTTAAAGTAAGAATATCTTCATCATATCCTTTTTCAATATATGATTCACAATCATAAAGGCTTATTTTATCTTCTTCATCTAATTCATAATCTAAACTTTTAACAGGATTATTACTTGTAAGAGCAAATACTATTTCATCTATAGGTACTTCAAGATATTCTGCTATTTCTTCTATAGTTGGTTCTTTTAAATTAGTTTGAGTTAGGTAATCTTTAACTTTTGAAATAGATCTGATTAGTTTTTCTATATCATAACTTGTTCTAATAGTCTTATTTTCTCTAATATATTTTAATATTTCCCCCTTTATATAAATATGAGCAAAAGTAGTAAACTTAGTGTTACAATCCTTCTTATAATGTTTAAATGCTTCTTGAAGTCCAATATTACCAACTTGATATAAATCTTCTAAATCATTGTTGTTATAACTATATTTCTTTGCAACTGAATATATTAACTTTTTAAATAATAATGCTGTTTCATTATCCATTTTTTCACCTTTTAGTTATATTGATTGTTTTTTTTAATTATTATTCATTTTCTAAATACAAAATCATTGCTGAAAAGCAATAAATTTGTTCTTCATTAGAAATAGATGCTGATACTTGATATTGAATTTCTATTATTTTTATATCTTGTTCTTCCATAAAATTATTTATATCATCTTCTAAATCTTTCTCGTGAGACTCATCAAATATTTTAACTTTCACTTTATCACCATAAAAAAAATAGCATACTGTAAATGCTATTTTTGTCATAAAATGTTATCTTTACTCTTATTAATTGACTTTTTATATAATTCTTCAGAAATCCAATATCTATTGTTTCCTTCATCATGGTAGAAACCGAAAGCTTTTGCATATTCTCTAGTTAAATCAGAATAAGTCATACTTGAGCCATATTTTGCAGTTAAGTAATCTTCAAATGTTCCACCTTCATAATATGAATTTAATGAGTTTTCAGCAATTATTTCCATTTCTTCTTGTGTATAAAAACCATATAAGATTTCTTGTGGGGAAAAATTCTTTGCAATTTCTAGCATTAAATTAGAAAACTCTTCACTATCAGTATTTTCATTTAATGGAACTTCTATTGTAAAATGTTGTCTATTTACTACATCAAGGCCATGTAAACGTTCTTCTACGTATTGACTCACAAGTCCTCTATTCAACAAATCTTCATATACTTTTTTATTATGATCATCAAGTGACTTATAATCAATTGTTATATATCCCACTCCAGTACTTAAATCATTTTGATTAGCGGAAGAATTCTGAGTAAGAATATTGCAATCAAATAAATATTTACAAGCTGCGATACATGGTTTATCAACAATTAAATCTAGAACTTTTCGGTCTTTTATTATTGTATCTCTTGTTCCATCTTCAAAAAAGAATGATGGATCAACATTAGCACTTTGAGCATCTGGTTTAATATCTTTTATTAAC
>CACXGX010000060.1 GCA_902767365.1 uncultured Erysipelotrichaceae bacterium | reverse complement strand
TTCTTTCTCCTTTTTTATATGCTACTACTGATGGAGTAGTTCTTCCTCCTTCTGGATTTGGAATTACATGTGCTTCTCCACCTTCTAATACTGCTACACAACTATTTGTTGTTCCTAAGTCAATTCCTATTATTTTACTCATATTTATCTCTTCCTTTCATTTTCTTTATTAATTCTTGATTAGTTTGTTGACTATTTTCTTCTTTATTTTCGGTTTTCTTTTCTTCAAAATCTATTCCAACAACTTCACACCATGAGAGAAAATCTAAAAACTCATTTCCTGTTAGTGAATTATTTGGATTCCATTCTAATTTCATCAGTCTAGTTTATTAACTATAACTTTGGCAGCTCTTATTACTTTTCCTTTAAGAGTGTAACCTTTAAGTAAACATTCTAATATTGTGTCATTTGGTTTAGTCTCATCGTGACCAGTCATAAGGGCTTCATGGACATTTGGATTAAATTCACTTCCTACAGTTGGTATTTCTTCAACTCCAAATTTTTTTAATGTTTCTGTTAAATGAGAATATATTAATTTAAATCCTGCTAAGAATTTAGATAGTTCATCATTTAAATTTGTATCATCAAGTTTTATTGCTCGCTCAAAGTTGTCTACTGTTATAATTAATTCAAGAATTAGATCTTGATTAGCAAATTTTAATAAATTCGCCGTTTCTTCATCTTTTCTTTTCCTATAATTAATATTTTCAGCTTGTTGATATTTTATTTTATTATTTAAATCAGCAATTATTTCATCTTTCTTTTTCAATTCATTTTCATAATGCTCTTTAACATCTTTTTCGCTATTATTATGTTTGCTATTATTAACTGATTCATTAATATTAGAAATATTATTTTCATTATTTATATTTTCTTCTTTCATTTTTCTCTTAAATTTCAATTTCTATTTCCTTTCTATATTCTCTTTGATATATTCGAGTAAATTTACAACACGATCATATTCCATTCTTTTAGGTCCAACAATTGCTATTGTACCCTCTTCTTTATCTGTTTTATATCGTGTTCTAATTACTGTCATATCATCATCTATATTTGTTTCTTTTCCTATGTAGATATTTATATTGTTATTTCCTGTTTCATCTTCTTTGTTTTCTTCTACAATACTATCGATGTTATCATCAAGTTTTTCTAATACTTCTCTTATTTTTTCAACATTTGAAAATTCTGGAAGTTTTAGAATATTACTTTTACCCATAACATCAACACTTTTATTTGTGAAGTTTGTAAAAACATTATAAAAAACATTATAAAGTCTTTCATGTTCCTTAACATATCTTCCTATTATTGGTTTAACTTCAAATTCAAGTTTAGATGATATCTCATCAATTGGTGTACCAATAATCATATTATTTATTAAAGTAACAGTTTTTTTAATTTCTTCAAGACTAATTCCTTCTACATTGATTGTTTTATGTTCTACAAAGCCTTTATCGGTTATGACAACAACTACCATATTCTTTTCTGATAAAGGTACGATATTGACTTCTTTTAAGGTATTATCATGTGATTTAGTTCCAAGTACAACAGATGTATAATTTGTTATATCTGAAACTATTTCAAGACTTTTCTTAATACAGTCAGATAACTCTAATTGATTATTGCTAAATATTAGCTGAAGTTTTAACATATCTTCACCACTAATTTCTTTAGGCTTCATTAAATTATTTACGTAATATCTATATCCTTCTTCGCTAGGAACTCTTCCACTTGATGTATGTGTTTTTTCAAGTAGACCATATTCTTCCAATGTTGCCATTTCACTTCTTACTGTGGCACTTGAACAATTTAGCATTTCACATATTAGATTTGACCCAACTGGTTTAGCTCCTTTTATATATTCCATTACGATTAACTTTAATATTTCTTTTTGTCTATCAGTTAACACATAATCACCTCTTTAAGCACTTTAATTTCATCAGTGCTAAATACATTATAATATTATGATTAGCACTTGTCAACTAGAACTGCTAATTTTTTTTAAAAATAAATTAAAAAAGGAGTTAAACTCCTTATTTTACTATTACTTCTCTAGATTCAAAAATATAATTTCCTGTTTCTTTTTCTAGTTTTAATGTTAATTTAACTTTCTCATTAATAATTTGTTCATCATATGATTCAATATTTGCTTTTATTATTAATATAAGTTTATTATCACTTTTTAAGGCTTTTTCTATTTCTTGAGTTATAGTAAATTCTGCTCCACCACCTTCAAAGTTAGAATTTACATACATATTTTTATTTGGTGAATAGCTATATCCACCTGCTGGATTAGTACCTATATATTCTATATATTTTGTAAATGTTCCTTTTCCAAATATTTTTTCATAATAATTTTTTAGTATTTCCCCTTTAAATACTGTTGTAGTGTTGTTTTTTTCTGCTTCTTTGAATTTTGATCTATCATCACCTGAATTATATTTTTCCATTTCATCGCTCATTTTACCACAATAATTTTCATGATAATTAATATCTGTGAAATCTCCACATTTAGCTGTTTCCATTTCTTCTTTTTTTATTTGCCTGTATGCAATATAGAATTTTGCATCTTCTATTTCTTTTGTATTATTATTATTATTATTTAACAAATCTAAGTATCTTTGATCAAATGTATCATTCATTTTATATATATTAAAATATTTTTTAACTTCTTCATCTGATTTATCAATTTCAGTTAATTGTTCTTGTTCTTCTTGTTGCTCTTGTTGTTCTATTCCTTTATTTTCTTCTTTTTTATTAGATTCTTGCGATAATAATAAAAGTATTACTAATATCACTATAATTACTAATAATAAAGCAATTATAATATATGGTAATTTACTTCTTTTTTGCAATTTTCCTAATTTATTATCTTCTTTAAGTTCTTCTTCCTGTTTAACCTCTTTTTTTTCTTCTTCCATTTTTTCCACTCCTATTCAAACAATCATATTTTATCATATTTTTTTAAAAAAATAAATAGGACTTAGTCCTACTTATCTCCTTCTTCTAACATTGTTGTGATAAATATTCCATACCCTTTAGTATTATCACTTACTATGGCATGAGTAACTGCTCCAATTATTTTATTATTTTGTACAATTGGACTTCCGCTCATTCCTTTTATTACTCCATTTGTCTTATTCATTAGCTCTTTATCTGTTATTTCAAATAAAATGTTTTTTGTAGTGGAATCATTATTTATTTTGATAATATTTATATCATATTCTTTTACTTCATTATTTTTTAGTACAGTATATATTTTAGCAGGTCCTATTTTTACTTCATTTTTTTCTGCTACATCTATTAGATTTTTATTATCTATTTTATCAGTATATGTTCCATAGATACCTTTTATTGTATTTTTATTTATATTTCCTTTTATCATATTTTGAAAAAATCTTGCTTTTTTCTCTCCAGTAGATGTTACAGTACTTTTAATATTACCAGTTATTATTGATTCAAATATAAAGCCACTTTTAATATCTACTAATTTACCAGATTTATTATCTATTATTTCATGTCCAAGAGATCCGAAAATTTTTGTTTCAGGATCGATATATGTTAGTGTTCCTAGACCTGTAATTTGATCTTTAATATATAGTCCTGTTTTATAAATATCATTTTCTTCTACTAATTTTAATTTTATTGTTTTATCTATTTCTTTTCTTTTTATAGTAAAATTTATTGTTTTATTTGTTGATTTATTTATCTCTTGTACAAGTTCTTCTATAGAACTTACTTCTTTATTGTTTACTTTATATATTTTATCACCAATTAAAAAACCGCTATCTTTGGCAATATATTTATTATTAACTTTATAGAATCCTACTACTAGTATTTCTTTTGTATTTACTGATATTCCAATATTATCTCCACCTAAAATTACTTTATTTGAGTAAGCATATATATTAAGTGGTAGGAAAAATGTTAAAAAAGAAAGAATTAATAGTAGTTTTTTCTTGAAATTCATTACTTCATCTCCTTTAAAAACTACATTATTAGTATTATCAATAGTGATATTTTTATACAAAAAAAATACTGATATTTCAGTATTATTCTTCTATTTTAAAGTCTTCTAATTTACCATTCTCTTTTAATATTTTATTTACATTTTCTTCTGCATTTTTAAGTTTTTCATTACAAGTCTTAGAAAGATTCATCGCTTCAGTAAATTTATTTATTGCGTCATCTAAAGCAACTGAACCATTTTCCAATTCTTTTACGATTGTTTCTAATTTAATTAGTGACTCTTCAAAAGTTAATTCTTCTTCTTTCTTAGCCATTATTCCTCCTATATTACTTCTACGTTTATTTTTCCATCTTTTAGTTCAAGTTCTAATTTATCTTTTTCTTTTAAATCTTTTGTACTTGATATTACTTTATTATTTTTTCTTACAATTGAGTATCCTCTTTTTATTGTTAATAATGGATTAAGTACTTCAAGTTTACCTAATAATTTTGTAAATCTATTTTTATCTGATGTTACTTTATTTTGAATACTGTTTACAAGTTTATTATCTAATAACTCAATTTTATTATTATTATTATTTATTATATTTTTATAACTATTTATTAATCTTTCAATCAAATTATCATATTTTTGCCCTTTTATTTCATAAATAGTTAATGGATTCTTTAAAACGTAACTTTCACTTAATTTATTTAATTTTTGCTTTCTTATTTTTAATATATTATTTATTCCATTAATTGTTCTTATGTCAATTTGATCAAGTAATTTTTTAATATCTCTAATGTCTGGAACTGCCATTTCTGCTGCTCCAGTTGGTGTTGGTGCTCTTAAATCTGCTACAAAATCTGATATTGTAAAATCTATTTCATGTCCAACTGCTGATATTACTGGTATATCTAATTCATATATTGCTCGTGCAACTATTTCTTCATTAAAACACCATAAATCTTCAATTGATCCACCACCACGACCTACTATTAATACATCTAAATCATAGTTTTTAGCTATATTGATATTTTTTACTATATCATTTGCAGCTTCCGCTCCTTGAACAAGTGATGGAAACAAAATTGTTTCTGCAAGAGGCCATCTTCTTTTTAGTGTTGATAATATATCTTTTATTGCAGCTCCAGTTGGAGCAGTTATTATTCCTATTCTATTTGGAATTTTAGGAATTTTCTTTTTATGAGATTCGTCAAATAAACCTTCAGCTTGTAATTTCTTTTTAAGTTGTTCAAAAGCTATATATAAATTACCAAGGCCATCTTCAGTAATAGAATCCACATATATTTGATATCCTCCAGTTGCTTCATAGACGGATACTTTTCCAGTTACAAGTACTTTCATACCATCTTGTATATCAAATTTAACATCTTTTGTATATGTACTAAACATTACAGCATTTATTCTTGAATTTTCATCTTTTAGTGTAAAATAAAAATGTCCTCTTGTATGAGCTTTAAAGTTAGATATTTCTCCTTTTAGATATATTTTATTTAAATTTTGATCATTATCTATTTTGTATTTTATATATCTAGTTAATTGAGTGACAGTTATATAGTTGTTATTCATTTACTTCCTCACTATGATATATTTTATCAAGAGTGGCGTTTAACATTTTTGTAACCTTTTCATCACTATATTTTTTAGATAGTTCAACAGCTTCATTTATAGCTACTACACTTGGTGTATCAGTATACAAAAGTTCATATATTCCTATAGAAAATATTGCTTTGTCAACTTTACTAAGTCTATTAATGTCCCATTCCACTAAGTATTTATTTGCCATTTTATTTAATTCTTTTTGTTTATTACATATATTATGAACTAAATCATTTACAAAGTCATTTTCTACTTCAAGTTGTTCTTTAATTAATTCATCCACATTATATTCTTGATTACTATCTTGAAATATATATACTTGATATAGTACTTTCATAGCAATTTCTCTTAATTCACTTCTACTTTTCATCTAAATCACCTTCTTAGAATTTTATCATATTTTATATATAAATTAAATAATATCTTTTTATTTTCCTTCTAGTTCTTTTATTGCCGATTTTAGTATATTTATTGAATTATTTAGTTTAGCAGCTTCTTCTGTATTCAAGTTGAAATGTATTTTTCTTTCAGCACCATTTTTATTAATTACAGAAGGAAGACCAATATATACGTCGTTAGTTTCATCATACGTTGATATAACCATTACGGTATTTTCATCACCTAGAATTGCATTAGTTATTCTAACTAAACACATACCAATACCATAATATGTTGCTCCTTTAGCATTTATTATTTTATAGGCTGCTGTTTTAACTTCTTCAGCAATTTTGTCCATATCTTTTTGGGTAATAAAATCTGTTATTGGCTGTAATGCTATGTTTACGTTACTCCATGGAATAAATTCAGAATCCCCATGCTCTCCAATTACATAGCCATGAACATTTGATGGAGATACTTTAACTTTATCTGCGATTAAAAATTTAAGCCTAGCAGTATCAAGAGTTGTTCCGCTTCCTATCACTTTAAATCTTGGAAGGCCAGAATACTTTTGTGTTAAATATGTCATTATGTCAACTGGATTAGTTGCTATTAGAAATACACCATTGAATTCATTATTCATTACTTCTTTAACGATTGACTTGAAAATTTTAGCATTTCTTTGTAGTAAACCTAATCTAGTTTCTCCTGGAGCTTGATTTACTCCTGCTGCTATTACAATTAAATTTGCATCTTTACAATCAGTATAATCTCCAACTTTAATTTTCATTTTTGATGGAGAAAAAGCAAGACAATGGTTTAAATCCATTACTTCTCCTTCTACTCTTTCTTTATTTAAATCAATAAGTGCTAATTCATTAACATATGTTCTTTGATTTAATAAAGCGTAAGCATAACTCATACCTACATTCCCACATCCAATTATAATTACTTTTTTATTATTCATAATATCACCTGATAATATTATATCAAATTTTTTTATATAAAAAAGAAAAAGATAGAAAACTTCTATCTATATTCAAATTCATAATCAAGAATTCTTACAATATCCCCTTCTTGAACACCTAGTTCTACTAATTTATCATCAATTCCCATTTTTCTTAATTTATTTGCAAATCTTGAGATTGCTTCTTCAGTATTAAATTTTGTCATTTCAAGTAATTTTTCTACTTCTTTTCCTTTTACTATCCAAGTACCATCACTATCTCTTGTAATAGTATATGGTTCTTCTTTTTTAAATTTATATAAGATATATGATTCAAATTTTTCTTCTTCATATAATGGTTTCTCAGGTATTTCATCAAGAATATCTGCTAGTCTATTAACAACATCATCCAATCCTTCCCCTAGTATTGCTGTTATTTCATATATGTCTTTGTTTTTAACTTTTTTCTTGAATTGTTTTAAATTTTCTTTAGCATTATCCAAATCCATTTTGTTTGCTATTATTATTTCTGGTCTGTTAAGAAGTGATTCATCAAATGCTTTTAATTCATTTCTTATTGTTATATAGTCATCATATGGATTTCTATTTTCAGCGCCTCCCATATCTACTACATGAGCAATTACTCTTGTCCTTTCAATATGTTTTAAAAATTTATCTCCTAATCCTTCTCCAGATGATGCTCCTTCAATGAGACCTGGCAAGTCTGCTACAACGTAACTTCTTCCCTTACTTGCTTTTACAACGCCTAAATTTGGTGTTAATGTTGTAAAGTGATATGCTGCTATTTTAGGTTTTGCTTTAGATATCATTGATATTATTGTACTTTTTCCAACACTTGGAAGTCCAACTAGTCCTACATCTGCAAGTAATTTTAATTCTATTTTTAATATTCTTTTTTCTCCTGGCTCACCATTTTCTGCAAAATTAGGTGCTGGATTACTTTGTGTTTTAAAGGCTGTATTTCCACGACCTCCTCGACCTCCAACTGCGACAACAATACTATCATCTTTATTTTTCAAATCTGCAAGAAGTAGTCCTGTTTCGTTATCCGTAATTATTGTTCCTTGAGGTACTTTAATAATTACATCTTCGGCATTTTTACCATTTTGGTTTTTCCCTGATCCATTTTCTCCTTTGTTGCCTTTTACGGTTTTCATATATCTTAAATCTATTAAAGTGTGAAGACCTTCATCCACGATAAATTTGATATCTGCACCTTTTCCACCATTACCTCCAAAAGGTCCACCCATTGGTATATATTTTTCACGGCGAAACGCAAGACACCCATCTCCTCCACGTCCAGCTTCAACTTTAAGTATTACTTCATCTACAAACATTTTACCACCTCTTTAATACTTTATTATTATTTATGTCTTTTATAAGTTCATAAACGGCATTATATTTTCTTAGTGCTTCTTTTCTAACACTGTCATTATCTCCTATCATAAATCCATTATAATCTCTAATCATTTCAATGTCATTAATATTATCACCTATTGTATATATTTTACTTTTAGGAATATGTAATGTATGTTCTAGATGGATTATTGGTGAACTTTTATTTATTCCTTTTGGTCTAATCATATAATAAAATATATCTTTATAACTATATACATCATATTGATATTTAGGATTTTCTTTTTCAACTCTTTTATATAATTCAAGAAATTCTTCTGTTATTTTATCTCTTTCTATTACAAAAGCAATACTTCCTAATTCTTCATCATCTTTCATTGATAGACTATTTTCTCTGGAATAAGTATATTGTATTTGCATATATATACCTAATTGTAACAACTCTTCTATTTCACTGATTATATCGCTAGACATATAATTCTGCATTATCAAGTTATCTTTTTCATCGTACATAAAATTACCATCACTTACTCCTAAGTAGTTATATGGTATTTTATACATTATAACTTGCTCTTTTAATGATTTAAGAGATCTTCCACTTGATAATAAAAACTTATTTCCATTTTTTATAAATCTTTCTATCATTTTACGATTAAGTTGTATATCTTTTTCATTTGTTGCAAATGTACCATCATAGTCACTTACTAATAAATTCATAACCCACCTCAGTTTATTTATGATATTTTTTGTTTCTTCATGATTTATTACATATAAAATAAAGAGATTCCTATTTGCAATAAATTTCTTTATTAGCTTTGAATTATAACTTATTTGTTCTTCACAAACTTACTTGTAATTTATCTCCTAAATAAATGACAATAGTGTAACATATAAATGATAAAAAGAAAAGAACACATTTAAGTGTTCTAGATTATTTATTTTGTTGGATAGCAGCTTACTTGTTTACTATCTTTCCCTAGACGTTCAAATTTTACTTTTCCTGTCACAGTTGTATAAAGAGTATCATCTTTTCCTCTTTTTACATTAACTCCAGGATGTATTTTAGTACCTCTTTGACGATATAAGATTGATCCAGCAGTAACTAATTCCCCATCACATGCTTTAGCACCTAATCTACGTCCAGCAGAGTCACGTCCATTTGATGTTGACCCTTGCCCTTTATGGTGAGCAAATAATTGTAAATTTAACTTTAACATATTCATAAACTTAGTTCTCCTTTCTAATATTAATATTTTTAGGATAATCATTTTCTATTTGTTGTAACATATTAATCATATTTTTAATTAAGTTATCAACTATTTCATTATGTTCATTTACTATTATAGTAAAATTATCTTTATTATTTTTATATGTTATATATTTTTTATTAAATGTTAAAATTGCATTAATTGTTGTTATAACAATACTTGATACGCCAGCACATACAATATCTTTTCCATAGTCATCATACATTGCATGACCAATTATTTCAATTTTATCATTTCCTATAACATTTACTTTTATCATATTATCCTGCTATTTTTGTAATAGTAACTTTTGTATAAGGTTGTCTATGACCATGTGTTCTTCTATTTGCACGATCTTTTTGTTTATATTTGAAAACCAATATTTTCTTTTGTTTACCTTGCTTTTCAACTTTTCCTTCTACAACAGCACCTTCAACATAAGGATTACCTACTTTTGAGTCTAACATTAATACTTCATTGAATCTTACTGTTTCTCCAACTTCTGCATTAATCTTTTCTACGTAGATAACATCATTTTCAGAAACAAGAACTTGTTTCCCACCAATTTTTATAACTGCTTTCATGTATTTACCTCCTTTTTTTTTGTCTGGCTCGCTCTTAAGGTACATATAAATATGTTTTTACCTTTTCAATGCGGTTTGAGCTAGAGGCTACAAACATTTAGATTTTAACATTATTTCCCTATTTAGTCAATATTTTTTATATATAAAGAAAAAAATACAAGTTGTTACATGTATTTTTCCATATTTTTCATCATTTGATTTACCTGTTTTTGTGAAGGAGTTCTTCCCATTTGACTCATTAATGCTTTAATCATCTCTTCATTAATTGGTGGGTTTTGTTTTAAATATTTTTGCATAAAGTGCTTAGCAATAAAGAATCCAGTGATTCCTCCTGCTACAAAAACGAATAAATATTTAAGTATATCTACTACTATATCCATTTATATCATCTCCTTTTCATAATATACTAAAAATATCTGATTTAGACAAGTATTTTTATATTAGTTAAAAAAAAATAATCTTGATTTATAAAATCACATACTAAACATTCATTGTAGTTTTTACTAATTATATTAAAGAATTCCGTATAATTCTTATTTGAATTTATTACTATATAACTATTTTTAATTTTCATTATACTTATTTCATCTTTATATAGATTATTTATTATATGTTCTTCTTTTCTTTTAGTATATCTCATTTTATTATGTAATTTTATAAATATATCTAAGTCTAGTTTCTTTTTATTAAATTTATCTGCTACTTGATTAAAAATAATATTTCCATAATCTAGATTATCTTTATTTGCTTTATATATGTATTTCATAAAATTATATAAAACACTAGGAGTGTCTTTGTATATTTCATATACTTCTTTTTTTATATTAAATACATAAAAAATTCTCAATTATTATCACCATATTAATAATAGATGATTTGAAAGGGCTTTTATGTCGAAAAAAAAAGAAAACTAATTATTTAATTTTCTTTCAATTTCTATTTGAATTAATTCAGGTATAAATCCAAAATGTTTATCTACATCAGATTTATTACCACTTTTACCAAATGTATCAATCGTAAACATATATTCTTCTGTTGTATATTTATACCATGATAAGGAAGCACTTCTTTCTATTACAAATGTTTTAATTCCTTTTGGTATTATTTCTTCTTTATATTCTTTATTTTGTTTTTCAAATCTGGACATTGAAGGCATACTTATAACTCTTATTCCATATCCTTTTTCTTGAAGTACTTCATATACTTTCATTGTTAATTCTAATTCTTCACCTGAAGTTATAATTATTCCTTCTAGTTCTTTTCTTTCTTTTTCAACAATATATGCACCTTTTATTACTTCGCTACTATTTGTTTTTTCTTCTATTTTTACTTTATTTCTACCTAAAATTATTGCTGCTGGTTTTCTAAGTTCAAGTATTGCTTTGTATGATCCGATTGTTTCATTAGCATCAGCTGGACGATATGTATCGAAATTTGGCAATGCTCGTAGTCCTGCAAGCTGTTCTATTGGTTGATGAGTCGGCCCATCTTCTCCTACTGTTATTGAATCATGGCTAAATACGTAAATGATTGGTAAATCCATAAGGGCACTTAATCTTAAAGACCCTTTTAAATAATCCGAAAATGAGAAGAAAGTTGATACAAATGGTGTTAAATTAGATAAGGCAATTCCATTCCCTATAGCCCCCATTGCACTTTCTCTAATTCCAAAATTTATATTTCTACCTAATGGATATTGATTAGAATTAACTTGTGTATTTGTTAATCTTGCCATAGTTGATTTTGATACGTCGGCGCTTCCACCAATTAAAAATGGATAACTTTCAGCTATGGAATTTAGTACTTTACCTGATACATTTCTTGTAGAATCTTTTCCATCTTCCGGAAATTCATAGTTTATATCTATAAGCCTTATTGGATTTTTATTATTAGTAAGTAATTCAAGTTCTTTCTTCTTTTTATCATCTAATTGATTAACTTTTTCTATCCAATTTCTTATTAATCTTCCATTTCTTGTATAAATTCTATCTTTCATGGAATTTTGAGCTTCTTGGGAAATGGCAAAAGGAATTTCTCGAATATCTAATTTTTCTTTAATATTTATTATGTCTTCTTCTTCAAGTGGACTTCCATGAACTTTACATGTACCTTCATATTTACTATATTTACCTATTACTGTTTTAATTTCTATAATTGTTGGCTTACTTGTAAATTGTTTAGCAATATTTATTGCTTCATCTATTTTATCTGTATTTTCTCCATCTTCTACATATAAATAATTCCAATTCATTGATTCAAATCTTTGTTTAATATTTTCATTAAAAGATGTATTTAAATCTCCGTCTAATGTAACATTATTTGAATCATATAATACTATTAATTTGTTTAGATTTAAGTGCCCGGCAATTGATGCAGCTTCGTAGCTCATTCCTTCCATCAAGTCACCATCGCCACATAGTACATAGGTATAATAATTTATTATGTCTTCACCAAAATAATTTCTTAAATATCTTTCACTTAGTGCAATACCTACACTTGTTGCAAAACCTTGACCTAATGGCCCTGTAGTCATATCCACTCCCTTTGTTACTCCATATTCTGGATGCCCTGGAGTTATAGAATCTATTTTTCTAAACTTTTTAATTTCTTCAAAAGGTATATCATAACCTGACATAAATAATGTTGAATATAATAAAGCTGAACCATGACCTGCACTTAGGATAAATCTATCTCTATTAATCCATTTGTCGTCTTCTTGATTTACTTTTAGATGATTTGCATATAATGTCGCAATTATTGGAGCTGCTCCTAAAACTATACCAGGATGACCACTTTTTGCTTCATTTATCATATCTATTCCTAGTGCTCTAATATTATCTATTATTCTTTTTAAGTCTACATCTTCCATATCTTCTTTTTTATTTATATTTAACATAATACCTCCTATTATTTATTTAATTGAATATATAATTCATTTAATATTGTTGCTACTCCATTTTGTTTATTAGATAAAGTAATTAAGTTTGCTTCTTTTTTTAAATTATCACTAGCATTTGATACTGCTACTTTATATTCTACCTTTTTTAGCATTGGAATGTCATTGTCTGAGTCTCCAATTGCCATTGTTCTATCTAAATCAATGTTTAGTTTTTTACATAGTATTTCTACTGCTGTTCCTTTATCAACATCGTTATTGGTTATGTCATAATATAATAATTTATTTTCTTCGATATGTTTTGTTTTATTTGCTATTTTTAAGTTTGTTTGTTCTTCTATTTCTTTTCTTAATTGTTTCATATTGTCCAAATTATATGATTCTAAAACAACTTGAGCAATTCTATCATCAATATCTTTTAATGATTCTGAAATAAATAAGCCTTTGTTATCTTCCTTTTTATTTGTATATCTTTTTTCAATACCATTTGCTGTAAAAAATAGATTATATTTATTTATTAAGTTATCTAATATTTCTATATTTTCATGACTAATTATACTTCTATAAACTTCTTTTTTTGATATATAGTTATATATTTCTGCTCCATTTGATGTTATTACATAATTACTTGTACAAAATTGCTTACATATAGGAATTGTATATGGAAGAGATCTCCCAGTATTTATTACAACATGTATGCCCATATTTGTTAAACGATTTATTATAATTTTATTTTTTATATCTATTTTTCCTGGCATTTTTGTAAGAGTACTATCAAGATCTATAAATACTATTTTTACTCTCTTCATATTATCACCTGGTTATTATTATATCACATTTATTTATAGTTATAAAATATTTCTTTTAAATAAAAACAATATATTAAATTATATATTGTTTACGTATATACTATTTTTTTAAATGTTATCTCTAGCTATATGTTAATGTTTCTTTAACTCATATACTCTTGGTTTTTCTTTACTCACTAATTTGTAATTAAGTGTTTCTCCCGTTTCAATTAATTCTGCTTCCATTAAAGATACATATAATCCTTCTTTTTGTGCTCCTCTTATAGTTGTTTTTTGGGGTATGTTTTTTAGATAATCAACTTTTATTGAGTATGTAGCATTATTAACTTCAACTGTTTTTATAATGTCATATTTTTCTTCAAAACCATTTTTAATTCTTGGATACTCAACTGATACTTTAGTTATTTTCCCATCTGTATATAATTGAGTTTCATATTCACTAAATGGATTATTTGTGTAACATAATTTATAAATTCCATTTGCTTCAAGAATTTCTATTTTGGCTTTATTATTTTTCATGATTTCATATCCAGTTGCTAATTTTTTGACAAATATAGCATAATTTATCATTTCAATATTTACCTTATTTTCTTCTAGTATTTTATCTTCTTCTTCTTTAGCTATTTGGAAGTAAATTATGCCATCCTCAGTTAAACCAATGAAGTTACTATTATTTGATAACTCATCTATATCTATTCCATATCTAGTTAAAAGTAGTATTTTATTTCGTAATTTTTCTAATTCTTTGGATTGAGATATAATTTTTATTAATTCATTTATATAATTTATATCTATATAATTTTGCCCTGCTTTTTGTAATATTGCAAATATTATATTTAAAAAATCATTTTGTTTCATATATATTCTCTTTCTACATGAGTGGTGCAAATAATCTAAGTATTCCTTGCCATATTCCTTTTATTATACCGGGAGTTGCTTCCTTCTTTGTAACTTCATGTGATTTTGATATTATTTCTAATAAATCTTTGTAAATATTTTTAATTTCGTCTACTTCTTCAAGATATACACCGCATTCAAAGTGTAAATATAAACTTCTATAGTCTAAGTTAAATGTTCCTACTGTTGCTACGCTATCATCTGATACAAAAACTTTTGCATGAATAAATCCAGGCGTATATGTATATATTTTTACCCCATTAGTTATAAGTGTTTCAAAATATGAAGATGATAGACTATAAACTATTTTTTTATCTGCTATTTTTGGTACTATTATTCTAACATCTACTCCCCTTTTTGATGCTAAAGTAATTGCTTTAGTTAATTCTGAGTCAAGTATTAAATATGGGGTTGATATATATAAATATTTTTTAGCTTGGTTAATAATATTTAAATAAACATTTTCTCCAATGTG
>CACXGX010000059.1 GCA_902767365.1 uncultured Erysipelotrichaceae bacterium | reverse complement strand
TTAAATTATAAAACCCCAATTGAGTATAGAACTCAACTAGGGTTTCAATAATACTTTTTAATTGTCTACTTTTTATTGACAACTTCAATCGTATATGATTTCACTTTATTTATATTATTTCCACTGGCTTGGTAACATTTTGTAATCTTTTGCTAATACTTTTTCTTGAGAATGTATTTGTGATGTAGTAAGTTTTGTAGATACACCATTTGTGCTACTAAATATATTTTCTAATCCTTTAGTTTTAATTGTTTCTACTGGATCAGAACCGATAATTGTAAAATTATGAGTTTTCATTTTGCTAATTTCTGTTTCTTCCATATCAGAAATGATTTCTCTAGCTACATAAGTTGCCCCAGTTACTTCAACTAAATTACTTTGTTGTGAATAAACATTTTCATCTTCTATTATTTTAACTGCGCCATCTGTGTAAAAATTTTCCCATCCATATCCCATTGCATAAACAGAATGACCAATCCAATATGTTTTGTTAGGATCATCTACTGTACAATTAACATCTTTAAGTTCCATATATTTCTTTTCCTCCTATTGCAATTATTATAAATACTAATTCGTTTTTGTCAATAATTAATAATGATAAATAACTGTGGTTAAATAAAGTAGTTCTCTACTTTTTTTATTTATTATTTTATGTTATTATTATGGTAGGAGAGTAGGTGAAAAGATGGTTTGTTGTAATTGCAATAGTGAATTAGACAATAATGCTTTAGTTTGCAACAATTGTGGAACTGAAATAAATTCTAAACCTTGCTCTTTTAAAAGTGAAGAAATAGAAAAAGCAGACGTTTTTTCAAAAACTTTTTCTGGAAATTTTGTTCCTGGAAAAGTAGAAAAATTTAAACAGAAAAATGGTTCTTATAGAAGTAAATATTCTGACTATGAAAAGTCAAAAAAACCTATTGTAATTTTTGCTATCTTTTTGTTGTTATTTGCTTCTATATTTTTATATATATTTTTTAAAGATAAAATAATTTATACTTCTAAAGGTAAGAGAACAATTATGATATATATGATTGGTTCTGATTTAGAAAGTAAATATCTTGCTGCTACAAAAGATTTAAATGAAATAATTGACGCATCTATTAATTATGATGATATTAACATTCTAGTTTATACTGGTGGAGCAAAAAAATGGCATATAGATGGTATTCCAAATGATAAACATGCTCTTTTTGAAATAAATAGTAATGGCTTGAAAAAAATAGAGGAATTTGATGTCCAAACAAATATGTTGGATTATGAAAATTTAACTTATTTATTAAAATATGGTTTTGAAAATTATGAAACAGAGTTCTATGATTTGATTTTTTGGGATCATGGTGCTGGACCAATTTATGGTTATGGATATGATGAGTATTATAAGATTGATACGATGTCTTTAGATGAAATAAAAAAAGGATTGGAGGCTAGTCCATTTAATAGTAAGAATAAACTTGAATTAATTGGTTTTGATGCTTGTTTAATGTCTAGTGTTGAAATTGCATCTGTAATGTCAAATTATTCTGATTATATGGTTGCAAGTCAAGAATTTGAACCTGGAAATGGATGGGATTATGGTTTTTTAAGCCATATTAATAGAAAGACAAGTACTGTTGATTTTGGAAAAGTTATTATTGATTATTTTGATAATTATTATAGCTCTAAAGAATATATTAAAGGCTACAGTTTATCTTTATTAAGATTAAATAAAATTAATAATTTGAATAGTAATATTAGTGATTTATTTACAAATCTTGATAGTAATTTAACCGTATCTTTTCCTTCTATTTCAAGAAGTAGAAGTGTTTCTAAAAGTTTTGGAAGGTTATCTAGTGAAAAGTATTATTATGATTTAGTAGATTTAGTAGATTTTGCTTCTAAGTTACCTAAGGAATATGAAGAATACACAAATAATTTAAAGTCTTCTGTTTCTGATTTAGTAATATATCAAAAAACAGATTTAGTTGATGTAAATGGTATATCAATTTATTTTCCTTATGAAAATAGACAAGAAATTAAATCTAATTTAAAGATATATGAGTCATTTATATATTCTCGTCCATATTATGAATTTCTTTCTAAGTTTGCAAATAAACTAACTGGAGAAAGAATATCTAATTGGAATTTGAATGATAATAAGATAGAGTCTTTAAAAAATGGTGAAATTAATATTAGTTTATCTGATGATATAATCAAAAATTATAGTAGTGCTGATTATATTATTTTTGAAAAAACAAATGATAATTATTATATACCGATATTTAATGGAAACGATGTTGTTTTGAATGGTAATAAATTAAGTACTAAAACTTCTAAGAAAGCTATTGTAGCTTTAGATGATGAAGGTAACAAATTGTTTGTAACATCATTCTTATCGTCTAAGGGAAAAAATTATATAAAATATAATATAGCTGGTACTTTGTCAAAATGGGATTCTAAAAAGTTTGATTTTGAAATAATACCTGTTTATTTGGAATTTGTAGTAGATAATGAACATGAAGATGGTTATGTTTCAAATGTATTTCCTATGGATGTTAATAATAATTATACTTATTCTAAGTTTGATATTAATGTTAATGATTGGGATATATTAAGTTTACTTAATTTTAAATATAATATTATAGATAGTAATGGTAATTATACTAGTTCTTGGATAAATAGTGGTATAGTTCAAGGAATTGAATTAGATGTTAATAAAGATTATATTATTAAATTTGCTGATTTAGATGTTTCTAAAGATTATTATTGTTTATTTAGAGTTAGAGATAGTCAAGGAAATGTTTATTTATCAAAAATTGTAGAAATCAATAATAAATAATAGGGAGTGTTGTATTATGGGAAAAAGGTTTTGTCCTTCTTGTGGAAATAAATTAGAACAAAATAGTAATTTTTGTAATAAATGTGGTTTTAAAGTTGAAATTAAACAAAATGAATCTATAACTAAAAAAAAGATGTCTAAAGGAATGCTTAATGTTTTTGCAGTAATTATTATTATAGTTTTATTAATATTATTTTTAGTATGGTTATTATTATTTAGAAATAGTATATCTAATAATAAAAAAGATAGCTCTAATAATACTTCTATTGAAGAAAAAAAATTATTTAATGGTCATATTTATTCAATGAATGAAGGATATGGTTGGATTAGAGATGAATCTAACAAATTTTATTATTTGGTAAATAAAGATGGAAAAATAATTATAAAAGTTGATTATACTTATTATGGAGAAAATCCTGTATTTAAAGATGGTTATTCTCAATTATTGGGTGATATATATGACACAAGTGGTAAAAAAGTATTATCAAAAGAAGATAAGAAGTATGATGTAATGAACTATGTTGGTAAAGGTCTTGTAGTTATAAAAATAACTGAAGAAAATTATAAGGGTACTTCTACTATGATGGGAATATATGATTTGAATAAAGATACTTATAATCTATCTTTAAAAGAAAGTATTTTAGATATTAATTATTTAGAAGATGGAATGTTTTTAATTAATATAAATGGTAGTTATTTATTATATAATTCTGAATCTAAAAAACTAATTCCTACTACAATTAAATTAAAGGATTTAATTGGTGTATATAAAGATGGTTATGTTGTTTATAAAGATAATAATTATAAGATTTATTTGCTTGATAAAAATGGGGATAAACATTTGATTTATTCTGGGAATAAAAATATAGAAGTTGGACAATATAGTAATGGACTTGTTTATATTGAAAATGCTTTTTATAATAATAAAGGAAATAAAGTTATTGATTTAAAAGGTGAAGGTGTTAAAGGAAGTCCAGAATTTGTTGAAGATTATGCTTTGATATTTTTTAAAACTGGATATTTTACTATATTAAGTAAGAGTACAAAAAATTATACTTTTACACCTAGAAAATATACTTCAATGAGTTTTAACTTTGATGATGATTATGAACTTGGATTATATGAAGGGCAAACTGAATTAACAAAGTCTGGTCATATTTTGGTTAAAACAAGTAAAGATAAAAAAGTATGGGCGATAATGGATTACAATGGTGAAATTGTTTCAACAGTTCCTGTAGGAGATAATATCTTTTCTGGATTATCAGATTCTGGTTATTTAGCAATAGATGGTAATATTGAAGATTATTATATGACAACAGATGGAAAAGTAATAAAAATTGACTATAAATAAAATTTCGTTCAAAAACGAAATTTTTTCATTTACTATAGTAATAAAATAATTTATAATTATATATGATTTTGATAGGAGGTACCTATGTTAGAGTTACATAAAATTAATAAAAGTTATACAACTGGTGAATTTACTCAAAGAGCCTTAAAAAATATTAGTTTAAAGTTTAGAAAAAATGAGTTTGTTGCTATTTTGGGACCAAGTGGTTCAGGGAAAACTACTATGTTAAATATTATTGGTGGTTTAGATAGATATGATAGTGGAGATCTTATTATTAATAATAAATCTACTAAAAGTTTTAAAAATAGTGAATGGGACGCATATAGAAATAATTGTATAGGTTTTGTATTCCAAAATTATAATTTAATAACTCATTTATCTATTTTAGATAATATTGAAATGGGGATGACTCTTAGCGGAGTTAGTGCTAAAGAAAGAAAAACTAAAGCTTTAAATGTATTAAAGAAGGTTGGACTTTTTGAACATGCTCATAAGAAACCTAATCAATTATCAGGTGGACAAATGCAAAGAGTTGCTATTGCTAGAGCTCTAGTAAACGATCCTGAGATACTTTTAGCAGATGAACCAACTGGAGCACTTGATACTAATACAAGTACTCAGATAATGGATATATTAAGTGAAGTAGCTAAAGATAGATTAGTTATTATGGTAACTCATAATCCTGATTTAGCAGAGAATTATGCTACTAGAATTGTTAAATTATTAGATGGAAAAATAACTAGTGATACTAATCCTTTTGGAGAAGGAGTAGGAGCTACTGAAGAATATAAAGATGGAATAAAGACTAAGAAGACTTCAATGAGTTTCTTTACTGCTCTAGGATTATCACTTAATAACTTGATGACTAAGAAAGGTAGAACTATACTTACTGCTTTTGCAGGTTCTATAGGTATCATAGGTATAGCGTTAATCCTATCTCTATCAGAGGGAGTTAATAACTATATTACTGATATTCAAAAGGATACTATGCTTAGTTATCCAATTACTATAACTTCACAAACTATGGACTTAACTAGTTTCTTACAACAAGGAAGAGAAGCATCACAAGGAAAGAAGAACGTAGATCATAAGAAAGATGCAGTATATAGTGATGGATCATTATTCGAAATGGCTAAGACTATGACTAATAATATCTACGATAATAATCTTAGAAAGTTCAAAGAATATTTAGATGATAAAAATAGTGAAATAAATAAGTATGTTGGAGAAACAGGAATCATATATAACTATACAACTCCATTCGATGTATACAGTT
>CACXGX010000058.1 GCA_902767365.1 uncultured Erysipelotrichaceae bacterium | reverse complement strand
GAAGCTTTAGGTGGAGTAAGAGTAAAAGAATATTATAATGAAGATGAAAAATGTATGGTTGTAGATTATAATATTGATGTAAAAAATTCACTTGAAAAGTATAAAGAAATATATGGACCATATGTTTCAAATGGAAAAGTTAAATAATTATTGATAAAAAAAAGTAATAAATTATCAATCTCTTTATACTATGCCAATAAAGGCTACAAAGTTAATTCTATTGAATTTGTAGGGCATAACCTAGATATATTAAAAGTAAAATTATAATCATAAAATTGATGAATATACAAATGATTTTAATGATAACTTTAAACTAACAAGAAATTCAGAAGATATTTTTGCTTTTTTTGTATTAAAGAAGTTAAAATAAGTATAACGTAACACTTATAAATAGTGTAGCAACTGATGATATTGCTCCAATAATTTAAAAAAAGATTAGAGTCTTATCAAAAGAGAAATTTAACATAATGGTAAAATACCAATTATCTGTTTGTAAAAGAGAAAACTTGCAAGGTTATAACTGTCATATGTTATATATCTATAAAAAAACATAAAACTTTATAGGAGTAGATACTTATGAAAGAAATTAGATTATGTGATGATTCTTCATTTGATGAAACAGTAGGAAGATGTAATAAAAATAGGCTAGGAATTGAAGTACAGGTATTTGCAGAATCCATTATAAGAAAAATTGGAGAGTCAGAACAAGAAGTTGATTTTAGGGTAGAAAAAGAATTATTAAAAGAAAAACCAATTTTAGATAATATGAATTGTGGAAAAAGTTTACATGCTCCTCACGCTGGTATTGAAACTGGAACTAAAGATTATTACGACTATGAAAAAAATATGAAGTACTTAAATTATGCATATTATGTTGCTTCAAAGCTTGGATGTACGGAAATTGTTGCTCATAACGGCTATAAAGTAGGAACTTATTATTATCCAAAATACATAGAAAGATCAATTAAATTTTGGAAAGATTTCTTAAAAGATAAAGACGACTCAATAACTATTTGCATAGAAAACCAATTTGAGTTAGATAGTGATATGTTGATACAAATAATTGATGGAGTATCAGATGATAGATTAAAAGTATGTTTAGATATTGGCCATGCACATGCTAATTCAATTATGCCAGTTGAGAAATGGATTGAAACATTAGGTAATAGAATAGCATATTATCATTTACATAATAATCATGAGAAACAAAATATTCCTAATCATAATGATGATGAACATTTGGGTATATGTCATGGAACAATTAATATTGAAAAAGTATTAGAGTATTCTGAAAAATATACGCCTAATGCAATATGGAATTTGGAATCAAAAGTTGAGTATCATGATGAAGATATAGAAAAATTAAAATCCCTAGGATATATAAAGAGGTGAAATAATGGCAAATTTAATAGTAGTGTCAGGTCCACAAGCAGTTGGTAAAATGACAGTAGCAGAAAAAATTAGAGAAAGATTAGGATACTCTTTAATGGTTAATCATGATAGCATAGAAGTATCAGATAAAATATTTGGAATGGCTACACCAGCACAAAAAGAATTAAACATAATTATTAGAAAAGGTGCTTTTGATGTTGCAATAAAATATGATATAGATATGATATTTACATTTGTAACAGCTTTTGATTCTCCTAAAGATATAGATTATTTAAATAATTTAAGAAGTATGTTTGAAGCAACTGGTGGACAATTTTATTTTGTTGAATTAGAAGCAGATGTTAAAACAAGATTACAAAGAAATATAACTCCTCATAGGTTAGCATCAAAATATACAAAAAATGATGTTGAAAGAAGCCAAAAAGACTTACTTGATACAATGGAAAAACATAGATTAAATTCTAATGATGGAGAATATATTTGCCCTAATCATATAAAAATAAATAATACTTATTTAGAACCAGATGAAGTTGCAGAACAAGTTATTACTCATTTTCAACTTCAACAAACTAATAAATTAAAATAATAAATTCTACAAACATCACTCAAAAAAGTCTATTAATAAGGTTTTATAAGAGCTTTATAAAGTTTTATAGCATCGAAACCTCGATTTGGGAAAACCATGTTGCATAGGTATAGCCATTTAAATCAATAAATATAAAGATTTTAGAAATATTACCAAAGTACGAAAAGTTGCAATAAATTGTAACTTTTTATTATGTATAGTTTAAATACAGTTATGTTATAATTTTTATAGGAGTTGATGAAAATGATTAAACCACAAAGTTTGAAAAAAGGAGATAAAATTGCAATTGTTAGCCTATCAAGAGGACTATTGGGAATGCCTTTTTGTAAACACGAATTAGATATTTCAATAAAAAGGTTAAAAGATTTTGGATTGGAACCAGTTATAATGCCTAATGCATTAAAAGATATGGATTATATTGAAAAACATCCAGAAAAAAGAGCAAGTGATTTAAAAGAAGCATTCATGGATAATAGTATTAAAGCAATAATTACAGCTATAGGTGGTATTGATACCTATAAAACAATTCCATATTTAATGGAGGACAAAGAATTTATTGAAGCGGTAAGAAATAATCCAAAAATATTTACAGGATTTTCTGATACAACAAACAATCATTTAATGTTAAATAGAATAGGATTATCAACATATTATGGTCCTTGTGTTTTATCTGATCTAGCTGAATTAGATAATGATATGCTTCCTTATACAAAAGAACATTTTGAAAAATTTTTCTTAAATGAAGAGTCATATGAAATAAAATCAAGTCCAGTATGGTATAGTGATAGAAAAAGTTATGGACCAGAAGAAATTGGTATTCCAAGAGAATCACATAAGGAAACTCACGGATTTGAGACATTAAATGGAAGAGGAACTGTAATAGGTAAATTATATGGTGGCTGTATAGAAAGTATTTATGATGCATTTACTGGAGCATCATTCAAAGATGAGCCGTCTATTTATGAAAAATATGGCATATTTCCAACAAAAGACGAGTGGAAAGAAAAAATATTATTTTTAGAAACAAGTGAATTAACTATAACTCCAAAAGAACTTGAAAAAATGTTAATGGAATTTAAAAAAAGAAAAATATTCAATCTTGTTAAGGGATTAATAATTGGTAAGCCAATGGACGAAAAATATTATGATGAATATAAAGAAGTTTATAAAAAAGTATTTTCAGATCTTGATACACCAATATTATATAATGTTAATTTCGGACACTCAGTACCAAGATGTGTAATACCTTATGATGCTGAAGCAAAGGTTGACTATGACAAAAAAAGATTGTTCATAAATAACAAAATTTTAGAATAAAATAAAAAACTATTATCTTAAACAAATTTAATGAAAAAGTTAAAAGTGTTTAAATGAGCAAGGAAGAATTTTTAGAAAATATAAAACATTATAAAAGATAATAAATTGAAATAATATAATGAAATTGGATGGATGCTTTATGAAAGAATTAAGAGATTTATATGACAAAAATAGTAATAAAACTGATAAGACATATTATAAGGGTGATAAAATACCAAACGGATATTACCCTATGGTAGTGATGGTTGTAATAAGAAATTCAAATGGTGAATTTTTAATGCAAAAAAGATCTAAATCCAAAGGTGGAGATTGGGGAGTTACTGGAGGCCATCCAAAATCAGGAGAAACCCCAATAGAAGGAATTATTACAGAGGTAAAAGAAGAACTAGGATTAGATTTTTCTAATGAAGAATTTATACTTTATGATTCTGGATGTGATGGTAAAGATTGTTATAAAATGTATTTTGTAAATAAAGATATTGATATTAATGATATTACTATACAAGAGGAAGAACTATCAGAAGTAAGATGGTTTTCTATGGATGAATTAAAACACATGGCTAAGATTGGTGAATTAAATGAAAATCAAATAGCTTGTTTTAATAAAGTACGTAATTATTTAGAAAATAAATAAAACAACTGAATTAAATGAATGTTTATCAACAAAAGATTATCACGTGAGGAACAATAAAAAATATTCCAATAATAATGAGAAAGAGATTTATTAAATATCTAGGAAATGTTATTTAAATACATACATAATTGTGATTTGAGGTGTTCAAAGTGTTAAAAAAAATATATGATAAAAATGAATTGTGGTTCTCGCTACTATTTATAATTATATATTGTGCAACAACAATACCAATTAGGGGAGAACTAGGTGATGGATCTGTATTTATGCTTATATCTACATTATTTATATCTATATTAACTATTGCATTTGTAAAAAAATATAAACTAGAAGATAAATACGGATTAAATAGGCTACCAAAAAATATTAAAAGATATTTATATTTTGCTCCATTAATAATATTAGGAACTTGTAATTTTTGGGGAGGATTCAAACAACAACACGAAGGAATAGCATTAATATATGCCTTGTTATCTATGATTTTAATTGGATGGATAGAAGAAATAATATTTAGAGGATTCTTACTTAAAGCAATAGAAAAAAGAAGAGGACTTAAAGTAGCAATTATTATTAGTTCTGTTACCTTTGGTATAGGTCATATATTAAATTTAGTATCTCAACCAGGATTTGAAACATTTTTGCAAGTTATATATGCCATTGCCTTTGGTTTTATGTTTGTATATGTTTTTTTAAAAACTAAAAGCTTATGGCCATGTATTATTTTGCATTCTATTATTGATTTTACAGCAATGCTACAAGGTGACAATATGAATACAATTGTAACAACAATAATTATCACAATTATATGTATAATATATACATTATATTTAAAAAGAATTAAGGATTAATATAAATAACTTTTGAGATATTCGTTGCAAACTACAAAAAATAAGAAGGCAAATAATATAGTTTTGCAAAACTATCACTTGGTTTTTATTAAACGATGTATATAAACCATATAGAGATGAATTTGTTGGATGGATTATAAAATGTTTAAATAGAAATTTATCAAATATTAATAGTTATTTTGATAGTAAAATAAAAAAGTTCATAGGAGTTGATTATATGTTTAGTCCAAGAATAGAAACAAAAAGATTAATATTAAGAAGATATAAAGAAAGTGATATAGATGCAATATATGAAATAATTACAGATGAGAGATTATCTACATATATAAAATTTCCAAAATTAAGTAAAGATGAAGAATTTGAATGTATTAAAGAATGGATAAAAGAAGCAGATAATTCTAAGTATGAAAAATGGGTTATTGAAAGAAAAAAAGATGGAATAGTAGTAGGAAATATTGATGTAAATTCAGTAGCAAAAAAACATAATTATTGTAATGTTGGATATGCTATTAGATTTGATTATTGGGGAAATGGATATGCGTCTGAGGCTTTAGAGGCTGTAACAAATCATTTATTAGAAGAAAGTGGTTATTATTTAGTAGAATGTTCATGTAATGAGCTTAACAAGCAATCTTCTAGGGTAATGGAAAAGGCTGGATTTAAAAAAGATGGATATATTGCTAATAGGAGACTAAATAAAGATGGAACTTATTCAGGAGTTGAATATTATAGTAAATGCAAAGAAATAAAAAGTAATATAAATTAATTTGAATCACAAAAATACGAAATAAAAAAATATAATTAGTTATAATTAGAAGTATTTAATTAATCATTTCTACTAGAGATAATAAAAATAGAACATTATCCAATAAAATAAATATAAATAATCTTTAATAAAAATAAAAAACTAGAAAATATAATCTAGTTTTTTATATTAAAACATGTTATAATACAAAACATTTGGAGGAGATACTTTATGCGCACAATTAAAGAAATAATTTATAATTTTAATAGGAATTTATTTAAGAAACATATTACTAGAAATCTAGGGGATGTAATTGAACAAGAAGATAAAATAGTATGTTATGTAGATTTAGATAAAGCAGGAATTAAGAATAAAGCTATTGGATGTAGTGGAATAAAAAAAGAAGACAAAGAACTAGCTAAATATTTTAATTTAGACAAACCAATTAGCTATGTTATAGATGGGTTTTATAATTATGACTCATATTTAAGTATATTTGGATATGAAAATTGTGAAGTAATAATTAGAAATTGTGATTTTAAATATGGCATATTTGTATATGTAAATGGTAATTGTACATTAGAAAATACAACAATTGCTACTTATGATAAATTAGTAATTGGATGTTCAGATACGTTAACAATTAAAGATATGAAAAATGATCAAATAAGACTAATTGAACCTATAGCAACAATTAATTTTACTTCAGACAATAAAATTATAATTGAAAAATCTAGTATTGGTACTAGTAAGAATAATAGTTTTGAATTTAAAACAAAAGAACTAGAACTATTAGATTCTAATATCACTGGTGAAGTAATAAAAAGCAACTCAAATCAAATAAAAGCAGATTCTGAAAGTTCTTTAACTGCTACTGAAAGAGTTGTTATAAATGCTGATGAATTTGATTCAATAAAAATTAATAGTCCTAAAATAGTTTTTAATAATGAAGAAATGGTAAATGAAAAAAGAAAAATAATATTCAAAAAAATAAATGATCCATTAACAATGAAAAGATTAGAATTAATTAATTTATTAAACACAATTTTAACTGAAAGTGAAGAAACAATTAAAGAAGAATTAAGTACTAAACCTATAAGAAAAGTATTATCAAGAAATACTCCCTTAGATAAAAAAAATAATAAAGAATAGGATGCGGAGAAACACCAAGATTAAAAAAATATACAAATATAATTGACGTAAAACTGTTATAAGTATAAAAAATGTATCAATAACTCATTATTATAAACTTATGTTTTATATTTACTATTTATAGGAGATTAAAATGAAAAAATATTATAAATATGGAGAACTTCTTTTAGCATTAAGAGAAGAATATAATGAATATAAAGATTTACTAAAAGAATTAGAAAAATATATAGAGATAAAATCAGTATATGCAGATTTTTATTTTAGTGGTTCTCTATCAAAAGATAAAAGTCAAAAGAGATTAGAAGATAGAAAAATAATTTTACAAGTTGAAAAAAAATATTCATCTATTAAAAAAATGATTGAAAGATTAAAATATAATTGGTATTCAAGTTATATGTATTCTGCATCCTTCAATATAGAAAAAAAAGAATCTGGATTATATGTAGCAAGATATAATAATATTTTCACTCCAGTTGATGGGAACAAGTACGTTCCGAACGTTAAAATTACTGATCAAGAAAACTTTTCCAAAATTATAGATCAACTATTATCAACAGATATAATGCAATTAAGAGATGGACATTTTACTAACAATTATGATAGCATTTTTTTAGATTTTGATAATGCATCTATAAGTTCTAATTTTGGTTGTCACTATTATATAACTTGGGATGGAAGAGAAGATAAATATAGCTATTCAGTAAGAGAACAATGTAGTTCCGATTTAATAGAGAATATCTTATCTTTAGAAATACCTGCAGATAAAATTTCACCTGAATGGATAAATATACTAGAAAAACATAAAAATTTATTATCAAAGGAATCATACTTTACTGTTGATAAAAATGTCATTTCAAAAAACGGAACTCTACAAATATCTAATATTGAAAATAGAAAAGATTATAATATTGTAAGACTTGCAAAGACTAGAAAATAATATGATTTTTAATTTTAATATGCAATGTTATAGTAAAAATACCAAAAAAGTGAAGAAGAAAAAATTCAAAAAGTATAATATATAGAATTAGTAGATAAAAATAAAAGGATTAACTTCCTTTATTTTTTTTATCTAATATTTTAGCATCTGGTCATTCATATATTCTTTTTAGGATAAGATTTTTAATTTCATTCGGTAATAGTATAAACCCCACTCGCCACCAATTTCATAATGAGAAATAGTCAAAAATTAGATATAACTGAATTCTTTTTCAAATTTTTTTAAATCCATATAATACCTCATGTTAGAACAATGTTATAAAATAATATTTAAAAAATATCCAAGCAAGTATATTGTAATATCAAATAACTTATGATACGATTAATTTGTATACAAATTAAATTAGGAGACGATTTATAAATGAACATATATGATTTAAAAGTAAAAAAGAGAAATGGAGAAGAATTTGATTTAAATTCACTAAAAGGAAAAGTATCTCTAGTAGTAAATACAGCTACTGGTTGTGGTTTTACTCCTCAATATGAAGCAATAGAAAAATTATATGAAGATTATCACGATAAAGGCTTTGAAGTACTTGATTTTCCATGTGATCAATTTGGACATCAAGCTCCAGGAAGTAATGATGAGATACATGAATTTTGTACTGCAAAATACAAAACACAGTTTGATCAATTTGCTAAAATAGAAGTAAATGGAGAAAATGAAAGTAAAGTATTTACAATATTAAAAGAACAACAACCAACAGAAGAAATAAAAGGATTAAAAAATAAAATGGCAATCAAAGCAATATCAAAAATAAGTTCAACATGTAAAAATAAAGGTGATATCGTTTGGAACTTTACAAAGTTTTTAGTAGATAAAGATGGGAATGCAGTTAAAAGATATAATCCTACTTTTAATCCAAAAGATATTGAAAATGATTTAAAAGAACTAATATAGGAGTCTTTAACATGAAAGAAGATTCATTAAAATTAAAAAATCAGTTATGTTTTCCAATTTATTTATGTTCCAAAGAAATAATTAGAAAATATACTCCATGGCTTGACGAACTTGATTTAACTTATACTCAATACATAGTTATGATGTATTTTTGGGAAAAAGAAAAAAGTACTGTTAAAGATATTGGGAAAGCATTATTATTGGATTCAAGTACATTAACTCCATTACTTAAAAAATTAGAAAATAAAGGTTATATATCTAGAATTAGATCTACTACTGATGAAAGAAAATTAGAAGTTAGTATTACTATTGAAGGTAAAAAACTCAAAGAAAAAGCAAAACATATTCCAGAAAAAATGGGTAAATGTATTAATTTATCAGAAAAAGAAATAAATGATTTATATACATTAATATTAAAAGTTTTAATGAATGTTGAAAGGAATGATAATAATGAAAGTAATTGAAATTAACAAAGAAAATTTTCAAGAAGAATTAATTAATAGTAATAAAAAAGTTCTAGCAGATTTTAATGCCGAATGGTGTGGACCTTGTAAGATGTTAAAGCCAATAATAGATGAAATAGCAGAAGAAAATGATAAAGTAAAAGTAGTATCTATTAATATAGATGATGAAGAAGAATTAGCAGAAAAATATAATATATCATCTATTCCTTGTTTAATTCTTTTTGATCAAGGAAAAGAACTTAAAAGAAATGTAGGTTTCATATCAAAAAATGAAATTGAAACATTTATAGGAGAATAAATGGTATACGATATTATAGTAATTGGTGCTGGGCCAGCTGGATTAACTTCTGCAATTTATGGAAGAAGAGCAAATAAAAAGGTACTAGTTTTAGAAGCAAAAAGTTATGGAGGACAAATAATAAACACTCTTGATATAGAAAATTATCCTGCAGAAGAACATATTTCAGGATTTGATTTTGCTACAAAACTATACAATCAAGCAAAAAATCTTGGAGCCGAAATAGTATTTGAAAAAGCAGTTGAAGTAAATGACTTAGGAAAAGAAAAAGAAATAAAAACGACAAAGAATAACTATAAAACTAAAACTGTAATAATTGCAACAGGATCAGAAAATAGAAAGTTAGGTTTACCTAATGAAAATGAATTAATAGGTAAAGGAATATCATATTGTGCAACTTGTGATGGGGCCTTTTACAAAAAGAAAATAGTAGCTGTTGTAGGAGGGGGAAATACTGCATTAGAAGATGCGTTATATCTATCTAATATAGCAAATAAAGTTTATCTTATTCATAGAAGAGATAAATTTAGAGCTGAAGAAAAAGTAGTTGAGTTAATTAAAGAAAAAGATAACATTGAATTGCTCTATAATAGTAACATTACAAAATTAATATCAAACGAAAAATTAGAAAAGATAGAAATAACAAGCAACGATGGAAATATAAAAACTATAAATATTGATGGTTTATTTGTGGCAGTAGGTAGAATTCCCGAAAATCAAAATTTTGCTAAACTAGTTGAACTTGATGAAAATGGGTATATTGTTGCTAATGAAAATTGTCATACTAATATAGAAGGTATTTTCGTTGCTGGTGATAATCGTACCAAAACTGTAAGACAATTAGTTACTGCAACAAGTGATGGAGCAAATGCTGCAACTTCTGCAATAAAATATATAAATGATAATAAAAATAATTAAATGTCATAAAAATGACATTTTTTATATGAAATAATATATAATGAATAATATAAATTAATCTAAAGGAGTAAGAATATGAAAAAATTAATTGTTGGACAATCAGGAGGACCTACTTCTGTAATTAATGGAACACTTGCAGGGGTATATTATGGGGCAAAAAAACAAGGTTATGACAAAGTATATGGAATGGTAAACGGAATTGAAGGATTATTAGATGAACGTATTATTGATTTAGATGACTATTTCAAAGATAAAAACAATTTAGAACTATTGAAAAGAACACCATCTAGTTTTCTTCAAACATGTCGTTATAAGTTAGAAAGCATCGAAGAACATGAAGAAATATATGAAAAAATATTTAAAATATTAGATAAAAATTCAATTGATTCATTTATATATATTGGAGGAAATGATTCAATGGATACTATTGAATCATTATCTGATTATGCTTTATTAAAACATAAAAAGCAAAATTTTATTGGAGTACCAAAAACAATCGATAATGATTTACCAATTACAGATCATTGCCCTGGTTTTGGAAGTGCATGTAAGTATATTGCAACAAGTATAAGAGAAATAATACAAGATAATAATTGTTATGGTGTAACAAAGCCAACTGTTGCGATAGTAGAAATAATGGGACGTCATGCTGGATGGTTAACCGCTTCAAGTGCCCTTTGTAAAGATGAATCATGTGCTGGTGTTGATGCTATATTTTTACCAGAATATCCATTTGATGTTAAAAAGTTTGTAAAGGATATAGAAGAATTATTAAAAAAGAAACCATCTATTGTAATTGCCGTTTCTGAAGGACTTAAAACAACTGATAATCAATATGTATGCGAATTAACAGATTCAAATTTATTAGTAGATTCTTTTGGACATAAAGAATTAACTGGATGTGCCAATGTATTATGCAATATATTAAAGACAAAATTAGGAGTTAAAACAAGACCAATTATTTTTTCAACACTGCAAAGATCAGCAGCTCATATGGCTTCAAAAACTGATTTAGAAGAAGCATATAAATGTGGATTAAAAGGGGCAGAATTAGCATATAAAGGTAAGTCTGGGAAAATGGTAATTATGACCCGTATATCTGATAAACCATATAAAATTAAATATGATGTATTTAATGATATTCATAAAATAGCAAACGTTGAAAAAAAGATTCCTCTAGAATGGATTGATATGAAAAATAACTATGTAAAGCAAGAACTAATTGATTATATGAGACCATTAATTCAAGGAGAAGTAAAACCTATAATTAAAAATGGACTTCCAGCTCATATTACATTAAAAAAATAAAATGTAGAAAGATAAAGTACCCAACTTAGTTGACACACATAAAAAAATAAGTGTGTGATATTATTAGGTCAACTAAGGAGGTACTTTTTCTAT
>CACXGX010000057.1 GCA_902767365.1 uncultured Erysipelotrichaceae bacterium | reverse complement strand
TAGATGTATATCCAGTTCCAATTTCATAAATTTTCATAAAATCACCTTCTCAAACTACTATCAAATAAAGAAATTAAACTATTAATATGATTTTGTTCAGAATAATTCCTATTAAAATAATTGAAACAATTAATTGACTTTTTATCTATCTCCATAGGATTATCTATTATTTTTTTTAATGTAATAAATAAATCTTTATCAGAGAAAGCTTTAAATCTAAACGAAATAGAATCATCAGTTGTATACATAAAAGAACCAAAATTAGGAACAACAACTGGTCGATGAAAATAAATAGATTCTATCAATGTATTTGGTAAATTTTCAACCCATCGTGCTGGAATAATAGTAATATTGTTATTTAAATAATAATTAAAAACCTCATCACTCTTAACAAAAGGAACAATAGAAACATTATCATATAATCCATATTCAGAAATTATTAAATTAGTTTTATTAATTTCTTCTTGCCTAATGCCACCAACAATATCAAGATGAAAATT
The DNA here is from genome assembly GCA_902767365.1 of uncultured Erysipelotrichaceae bacterium. Lineage (GTDB taxonomy): Bacteria > Bacillota_I > Bacilli_A > RF39 > UBA660 > RUG13868. The sequence goes on along the minus strand of CACXGX010000057.1, from coordinate 2,185 downwards.
TTTAATATTAGAATTTATTAATAATTTTAAAGCAGAAAGTAAATCATATATACCCTTAGACTCATCAATATTTCCTATAAAAAGAAATTTAATAAGTTTAGAATCAATATGATTTGTTTTGTCAAGTTTCTCATACTTAGAATCATTTTTAAAAAAAGTAGGAATAGTTTTTAACTTTTTAGGATCATATCCATATCTAACCATCATTTTGAACATAAAATCATTTGTGCAAACAAAAGTATCAATTTTATTTTCAAAACCTAAAAATTTATGAAATTTAATAGATAAAAATCTCAAAAAAGAATAAATTTTATTTTGTTTAATGCAAGAATATTTAAAGCAATTAAAATCACTATTAATACAGCAATCACAATATTCACCATTACGATATAAAGCACCATTACCACAAACAGTATTATAATCAGATATTCTATTAATAATAGGAATATCAAATTTTTTACAAACATCAATAACAGAAGGAGAAAGAGCACGTTTATAAACCAATAAATAACACACATCAGGACAAGTATCTTTTATTAATTTAGTTAATGCCTTCTTTACTTTGAAAGAATAAAATTCTCTTCCTATCAAATCAACATATGTCTTAAAACTTTTTTTGTATTTATCTATAAAAACTTCATTTGAATTACCAATATTGTCAACAAAATATTTATCATAATCACATTTTAAATTTTTTGAATTTTTTATAGAAAAAGGTATAACTGTATGTCCTTTTTTTTCAAGCGCATTCATTACATTAAACATATATCTTTCTGGCCCTCCAGAAATAAAATATCTATAATGAATAATCAAAATTTTCATATTAAATCACTATTCCTTAATAATTATTGATACAAACAAATAGTTGTATCAACAACATCATTCCAATTATATTTATTCAAAATATAATTCTGAGCATCATTTTTATATTGTTTAACTTTTTTTTCATCAACACATAATCTTTGTAATGTATTAATCAAATCCTTAACATCAGACTTCTTAAATGTAATTCCTTTATCTTCCATAACTGAAGCACACTCATCAATATCTGATGTTAAACAACAATTACCATAACTCATTGCCTCTAACAAACTTAAAGGCATTCCTTCAAGATCACTAGGTAAACAATAAATGTAAGCATTACTATATAATTCTTCCAATTCTTCTCCCTGAATAAAACCAGTAAAAATAATATTCTTATTATCTTTAGATTTCTCTAAAAGATCTTGATAATATGAATCAGTATCACTAGCAGCACCAGCAATAACTAACTTCTTATCAGTTTTTATTTCATTATAAGCATCAATTAAATAATGAATTCCCTTTTCTGGAACTAATCTTCCTAAAAACAAGATATAAGAATCTTTTTCTAATTCAAACTTCTTAGTAATAATATTAGCTTTTCTAATAATAGGCTTGCTTACACCATTAGGAATAAAAACTGTTTCTCGATTATATTCTTTTTTAAAATAATCTTGAACATTTTTACTTAAAACTATTATCTCATCAGCATATTTAACAGCAGTCTTTTCGCCATGCTTTATATATTTAGTAGCAAATCCACCCCATTTAGCTCTTTGCCAATCTAAACCATGGATAGTAGCAACTACTCTTTTTTTGCTAAACCATTTAATAATCCACATCCATGCGCAAGGACCTTCTGCATGATAGTGTACCACATCTGCGTTTGAAAATAAGATTTTTAGTGTTGCAAAAAATGACGAAGTGATTGCTGCTAATCCTTTGATATCTATAGTTAAAACTTTTTTTAATTTAACGCCTTTATATTCATCTAGTTTTTCTTGCTTTTTGTTCTTATCCATTACATGCTTCCCACTACGATTATAACAGATAACTTCATGGCCTTTAGATATCATTCTTGTTGCAAGTTCTTCTACAACAATTTCGACACCACCTTCTCGTGAAGGAACTCTTTTATGTCCTAACATTGCTATTTTCATTCAACCATCCCTTATTATTTTTATTTATAAAATTCTTTATACCATTCTGCAAATTTTCTTAAACCTTTTCTTAGAGATGTTTTTGGTTTAAAGCCATAGTCTTTTTCTAATGCTGTTGTATCTGCATATGTTACTTCTACATCTCCTCTTTGCATTGGTACTAATTCTTTATGTTTATCAAAATCATAATCTTTTGGTAATACTTTTGCTCTTATAAGTTCTTC
>CACXGX010000056.1 GCA_902767365.1 uncultured Erysipelotrichaceae bacterium | reverse complement strand
TCATTTTGAGTTTCTAACAATCTTGCTTGTTCTTCGGCTCCATTAATAAGGTCTACTCTATCATTTTGAGCTTTCAATAATCTTGCTTGTTCTTCAGCTGCTTTTTTCATATTCTCATCATTTATAACAAATGTTGTTGTATGATTTTCAATTTTTGCTTGTGGCATATACGAATTATTTGTTAACGTGCTTGATACTCCAGCTAATGTATTTGATTTATTTTCTAAAATTTCACTAGTTGAACTATTATCTAATTTACTTATTGATGCTTTTAAACCAGAATTAATTTCTTTTTGTAAATATAAAGCTTGTTCATATGCTCCTAAAATTAAATCTGCTCTTTCATATTGTGCATTTAGTTTTTTTTGTCGTATCTCTTCTTCGTTTTTTATGTCTGCTTCTTTATTTTTATTATATAAAATTCTTGCTTGTTCTTCAGCTCCGTTTGCTAAGTCTATTTTTTCATTTTGAGCAATCAACATTCTTGCCTGCTCTTCAGCTCCATTTGACAAGTCTATTCTTTCATTTTGAGCAATCAACATTCTTGCTTGTTCTTCAGCTCCATTTGCTAAGTCTGCATTTCTATTTTGAGCGATCAACATTTTTGCTTGTTCTTCGGCTCCATTTGCTAAGTCTATTCTTTCATTTTGAGCTATTAACATTTTTGCTTGTTCTTCAGCTCCATTTGCTAAGTCTATTCTTTCATTTTGAGCTATTAGCATTTTGCTTGTTCTTCGGCTCCGTTTGCTAAGTCTATTCTTTCATTTTGAGCAATCAACATTTTTGCTTGTTCTTCGGCTCCATTTGCTAAGTCTGCATTTCTATTTTGAGCGATCAACATTCTTGCTTGTTCTTCAGCTCCATTTGCTAAGTCTGTATTTCCATTTTGAGCCATTAACATTTTTGCTTGTTCTTCAGCACCTTCTATTATTTCAATTCTTTCATTATTTATTTGAAGCATATTTGCTTGTTCTTCTGCCCCATTTACAATATCAGCATATTCGTTTTGTTTTTGTAGTAATTTTGCTTGTTCTATTGCTCCTTCTATTAGTGCTTTTTTTTCACTTTCTAAGTTCAAAATTAAATCTTGTTTTTTACTATCAATTACATCATTAGTTATAGTTTCACTGTTATTTTGTACCATTTTATCAATTAATGGCAATCCATCTTCAGAATCTGTTTCATTATCTGATTCATAATCCAATACATCAATAGCAGTAGAAATAGATGCTTTTTTTTCATTATCTATTCTTTCAGATTCCATTACTTTGTTGTAAGCTTCTGGCTGATTAAAAGCGAATAACATATCCTTATGTCTTAAATCATCAATTATTTGAGATACCTCTGGATTAGAATAATATTCTTCCATACTCTTTTCTTGTTGTTTATGTTCTTCTTCACTTATTGGTTCTTTATATCCAACGATTTGATCTATTAAATTTTGGAATTCTGTATTATTTGACATTTTAACTGGCTTAGGCTTTTTCTTTGATATTTCATTTACACCAGATATATTTGAAAGCATTCCTAATAAAGCATATTCTCTTTCACTTAACCCAGCACTAAATGGTGAAGATAACCCATTAGAGCTCATTTGTAGTCTTCTAACTTCTTGAATCTCATCTCCTAATTGTCCAAGCATTCTTCTATGTGATAATTCTTCAGAAGTTATTGTTCTATTTATTTGCCCAGCATCCATCTTTTCTTCTGTTTCTGGATCTGGTATTGCATCCATTGCAATATTTAATTCTGTTTTTTCATTTGAAATACTATTAAACAATCCACGCCAATTTGCAACCTTTACTGGAATTTCTGGTGCCATTTGGTCTTGAATTGATTGATCAACATTTTTAATTTTGTCTGCTAATTTATATAAATCACCGTTTCTAAAAAATACACGATATTCCTTTGAATATAGAATTGGTACGCTTAATGCTTTTGGTGTGAACTGTTTTTTTACATTTACACCAAATTTTTTACCTATAGTTCCAAATCTTCCTTCAAGTGCCTCGATACTCATTTTTAAAAATTCAATTCTTGGCTTTGCAATATCAACAGAAGTTATTTTTGCTATCATATTATCTTCTGCTATTCTTGCATTTCTAAGTTCTTCTTCTTTTGCTGCATTTGGATCTTTTAGTACACTATCTCTAGCTTGTTGCTCGGCGGCAGCTACTTCAGCACTAACAACTGCATTTCTTAATTCAATATATTTATCGTTATATTTTGCAATTGCTTCTTTTATTTTTCCATTGCTAATATTTTTTCTAAATGAAAGTACTGTTGGAGTTGTAAATCTAACTTTACTTGCAAGTCTACCACTGATTCTTTCAATACGTTTTACTTTTTCAGATGAATCAGTTTGCTCCAATATATTAATCATAATTGCCACCTCCGTTCATTTAATATTATTTACTCTATTGGTTTAGATAATTCTCTTAAAACATTCTTAATTCTTGTCCATTCCTCTTCACTATCAACGCTTCCAAGTCGTGGATCTCCACCATCTGTTCTATCGACTGATGCTATATAAATAGTTACATTTCCACTATCATCAGTTTCATTTTTTGTATATATCATATATTCAGTATTTGTATCAGTAAATTTAAAAGACAATAACACTTCAACTTCATCTATTGAACCATCTTCAAGTACAATAGACATTATTTTTTTCTCATCTTCCATTTTAAACCTCCTTATTCTTTATAATAATATTTTATCATATTTGCAATACTTTTCAATAATAAACAATCATTTTTTCACTTTTTCTATAAGAAAATATTTACACCCGTATGAGCAATAGTCTTTTAAATACTCATCAAGATAACTAAGTTTGTTTACACTTGTACTTTTTTTGTTTGAGTCATTATAGAATCCTTTAAGCCTTAATTTGCCATATGAATAGTCTCCAAAAATGTAATCATATGGTTTAAAATAATCAGTTGCTAGTGAAATCACTTCTTCTAAGTCAAATGCCCCATCATTTTCTTTTATTAAATTGTATTCATTTTCTAGTAATGTTATCTTTTTCATATTATCACCATTTTATATTATAACACATTTTTTAATTAATATATATTAGAATTTTTATTAAAGCCACCAATATAATAATTTGGAATATTTCCATTTACAACACTTATAAAAATCGGTATTTTATTTTCAATTTCAACTTTATCAGTAATAAATGGCATAGTTATTTGTTCACTGACCTTTATATTAATAGATAATTCTATCAATGCATTATTAATGCCATACTCTTTTATATCACTAGAAAGGAATGATTCAAATTCTCCAGTTAAATTTATCATTACTGGAATATGTGGACCTAAATTATTAAGTAAATAATTATTTGAGATAATACCACTTGGCACTTCTAGTACTATTCCTTTCCTTTTTGTATTTTCAATAGATAAAATATTTTCCCTTATGTTTATTTTTTCTAAGTCTCCATATTCAAGCATATTAAACATTGTATACACTCTATCAGTAATTGAATTAATTAAATCATTTATTTTACTTGAATTATAAATTATATTTTTTATTTCATTTGAATCACCTTTTATAACATCATAAATATCATTCACATAATAATTTATTTTTTCACGTACATAGGCATTGTTAACTATATATTTCGTTATTTTACTTGCTATCATATATGAATAAGTCTTTATATTATCCTTTGTCTTTAAATTTATAAAATTTATATTTAAAATCGACAATAAAATTATTATTCCATTTATTAAAAGTATTTTCATTTTCATACAATCACCATTAAAGTATATGAAAAAAAGTTATCTTTCGATAACTTAATTAAACTTAATTCCAAAAAACTGTAATATAAAATAACTAACAATTACAACAATTATAAGAAGAATTATTGTGAAAAAAATAATTTTTGCAATATTATGATTTTCTTTTTCTTCATCTTCTTCGTTTATTTCACCTATTTCTTCTGTCTCATCTTTTCCTTCATCTACCATATCCTCTTTGGATAATTCTAATGATTTTGAATAAAATGAGTTCGTATCTGTATATTCTTCTGTGCTAGTATTTTCATCTGCTAATTCTTGAATCTGTTCATCAGACAACTCACTTTCAAGTTTTATATCAATTGTTGTTGCAAGTAATTCACTTAAAAGTTCTTTTTCTTCATCGTCTTTTATATCATCAACTAAAGTTTTTGACGTAATTGTATCTATTAATTCTTTTAGTTCCTCATTATCTTCTTCAGTGAATCCTTTACGATGAAGATATTTTTTATTTAAATTTTTTAAAACATTATAATCTTCTTCTTTTATATTTCTTTTTTCTTCTAACTCGTCTACTTTTCTATTTTTTTTAGCTTCTTCTAAAACTTTATTAATATCATAATTTTTCTTTTTAACTTCTTCTTGGGGTTTTTCCTCTTCTTTACTACTGTTTTCAATTAAATTTTTAAAATCTTTTACTTGTTGATAATCTCCTCTATTTAGATTATTCATATCTAATGATGATAAGTCAATCTCTTTTGGGGTTTCGTAAGTAGGGATTTCTTCAATACCTATTTTACTATTTACTTCGTCATACAATAACCTATTTCTGGCGGTTCTAGTCTGTTTTGTCTGTGGTACTTCAGAAGATTCATTGTATCTATCACTACGTTTTTCCATGATATCAACTCCTACAACGCAATTTTAACATAGTTTTTTTCTAAAATAAACAAAATGACGTTTAGAATGTGTAAAGCGTTGTAAAAATCATTTGTAAATATAGTTTTTTTAGTATATAATTGCTTTGAAAGGATTTATATATGAAAGTAAGTGTTAATAAAGACGTTTGCCTTGGTTGTGGTGCATGTGTAGCTACTTGTGGTGAGGTTTTTGATTTTAGTGAGGATCAAACTTATGCTGAAGTAAAAACTCCTGAAGTTCCTGAAAATCAAAAAGCTTCTGTTGAAGCAGCTAAAGATTCATGTCCAACTGGAGCAATAAACGTTGAAGAATAAAAAATAGTATTCTAATTGAATACTTTTTTTATTTATAATATTTTTCCAAAAAACCATTTTCATCAATAGTTAATACATTATCTTCAAATTCAATAAATAAGTCTAAAGATGAATTTTCAAATCTTCCATCATTGTAAGAAAGTTCTACTCCTTCATTATTAATTACTGCGTATATTGTATTATTATTTATCGTTTTAATGCTAATACTTTTTCCTTCATTTTTATATTCACCATCGTATCTTGTAATACTATTTTCTACTAATGAATCACTCGCTTTTATTATATTTTTTTTATTATTTTCTTCTTTTAAATAATTACTATATTCTTCAAAAAATATGTATGTTCCAATTCCTACTATGAAAAAACCTATTATTATTACAATAATACCCATTCTTTTTTTCATTTTATCACCTATTGTTTTTGAACTAAAGAATAAAGGGTAGTTACTTCTTTATGATTTAATTTTCTGTATTCTCCTGATTTTAATCCAGTTAAATCTAAAAAAGCTATTCTTTCTCTTTTTAGTTTTAGTACAAGATGTCCTACTGATTCAAACATTTTTTTTACTTGATGATTTTTTCCTTCATGAATTGTTACTTCTACTATTGATGTATTTGATTCTTTATCAATTTTTCTAATTTTGATACGAGCTTTTCTTGTTTTGATTCCATCTATTATAGTTCCATTTTTTAAAATCATCATTTCTTTTGGTGTTAATAATCCTTCTATTTTTGCAACATAGCATTTATCTATTTCATTTTTTGGATGCATTAACAAGTTTGCAAGTTCTCCGTCGTTCGTGATTAATAATGCTCCAGTTGTATCATAATCTAATCTTCCAACTGGATATATTCTTTTATCATCATCTATCAAATCTATTACAGTTTTTCTACCTTTATCATCACTTACAGATGTAATTACTTCTCTTGGTTTATTAAGTAAATAATAAACTTTTTCTTCTCTAGATATTTCTATTCCATTAACTTCTATAGAATCACTTGATTTTACTTGAGTGCCTAATGTTTTTACAACTATTCCATTTACCTTAACTTTTCCTGATACAATTAATTCTTCTGCTTTTCTTCTTGAAGTTATTCCACTATTTGCAATTACTTTTTGTAAACGTTCCATATTAATCACCTATAAGAATTATAGCAAATATATTTAAAAAAGAGAATGGAAAATATTTAAAAGTCTTTTAAAAATTCCGTCTTGTTTAAAATTCCCTTTTTTAGTATAAATGTTTTCCCTATATATTTCTTTGTTGTTAAATGTGACATATATTTCACCAACCTTTTGATTACTTTTATAATTCTCGAGTTCATATATGTCTACATTTACTTTAACTTTTTTTATCTCATCATTCGTTATTGGATAAGAGAAACTGTAATTAACATATAAATCATCAAATTTATTACTATTTAATTCTAAGTTGTTTTTATCTATTATTTTTTCACTATGATATTTTGAAAATATTGATTCATATAATTCTTTTTGTGTTGCATAATGGTTTTGATCATTTAATGTTACGGCAACTAAATTTAAATTGTTTTTACTTGCTGTAGATACTAATGTTTTCCCTGCTTTTGGGGTATATCCGGTTTTACCACCTGTTATATATTTATATTGTTTAAGTAATTTATTTCTGTTATACCAAATGTAACTTTTTTTATTGGTAGTAACTGTCCATTTATCAGTCCCAGATATTTGTACAAAATCAATCAATTTATTTGCATAACTCATAAGTTTTGCCATATCATATGCCGTCGAATAATTTTCATTTTTATCATCTAATCCATGTGGATTCCTAAATATAGTATTATTCATGCCAAGCTTTTTTGCTTTTTTATTCATTAATTCTACAAACTTATCTTCATCTTTTGCAACATATTTAGCAATAGAAACTGCAGAGTCATTTCCACTTCTAAGTATTAAACCATATAATAAATCTCTAAGAGTTATTTGTTCTCCTACTTCAAGGTAAATATTTGATCCATACATAGGTAAAACTTCTTCACCAATAGTTACTATATCGTTTAAATTCTTGTTTTCAATAGCAATAACAGCTGTCATTATTTTAGTTGTCGAAGCGATTAATGCTTGATCATTTATATTTTTTTCATATAGAATCCTTCCACTATCCATATCCATCACTATTGAAGAATTAGACGTATCTATAGCATAAACTTGATGGTAGCAAAAAATAATAGATAAAATAATTATAGTTAATAATGCTTTATTCATTTTATCACCTAAAACACTATATGCTTAATTCTATTTTATAAATACAAAAAGAAGTCATAATCGGAATTGACTTCTTATTTTATTTTTTCTATTATCGATAAATCTAATTCTTCATAAGGAATGGGATTATTTTGTTTACCTATTGAATATTCTCCATCTGTTAAATATATGTAATATTTTTTTTCACATATTTTATTTTTAGATGTTGCTTTTATAGTTATGTATGATTTTTCAGTATCTATGTCTTTATTAAATGATACTTTATCTGGTTTGTAATCAAGAAGTTTTAATTTAATTTTAACTTGTGAAACTGATCCTTCTTTACATTCAATACTATTATTTTTATTAGCATATTTTTTAGCACTATCAAAATAACTTCTTGCAATATTTAAAAAAGATACTGATTTTGAGCGATATAAATAATCATTATTAGTGTTATTTATTACTATAATATTTATAACATATATAATGCATAATATTGCTGAAAGAAAAAAGGAAACACCAATAAATTGTTGATTTTTTCTAATAAAGATAAGTGATACTAAAAGGCAAATAACTCCAATTGCTAGTCCATAAATATTCCAAAGAAGAAACAAAACATATCCAAATAAACATAATATTGTTGTTATTATACCTAAAAAGTTATTGTTATCTGAAGTTTCTTCTTTATCTAGTTCTGTATTATTTAAATTATTCGTAGTATTTGAAGTATTTTGTTGATTATAAAAATCTGCTGAATGACTGGTTGCTTTGGTTTCATTGTCTATATTATATTGGTTTGTCTGATTATTGTTCAAATTAAAACCGTTATTCATATAATTATCTCCATTTTTTAATCTCTATATTCATAATTTTTTTAAAATAATACTCCAATAATATTATTAGATGTTATTATTCCTATTTGTTTATCTCTACTGTCAATACTTTGATTAATATTATCTCCTAAAACTAAAAACTCATTTTTAGATAATACTATTTCTTCATTCATAATACCTGCTTGTTCAATATATTCATAATCTTTTATCACTTCATCATTAACATATAGTAATCCATCTTTTATAATTACTTTATCATTTTCTTTAGCTATTACTCTTTTAATAAAAACTATTTCATTTTTTTTACCTAATACAACATCACCTTTATCTACCTTTTTATAATTTTTATTTATAAATACAAGTTTACCATCTTTATATTTAGGAGCCATTGAATTTCCACTTACAAATGATATTTGTATAAAATTAGTATTAATAACAAATGCTACTAAAAAAATAATTGTTGATACAATTAAATATTTTTTTATATCCTTTTTCATAATTATTTTACGTATACCTCCATATATATTATATTAACTCATTTATAAAGCCAAAGTAAATATCTAGATTATACCTAATGATACAATGAATTTTTTTTAAGATTCATACAAGTATAAAGTAAGATTAATTTTTGATGAAAGTTTTCTTTTGTTTTAAAGTATGTCTTTAGAAAATAATACTTCATTTTCTAATTAAATTTTTATTTTGCACATTTTTCTTTAAATTGACAGTTGCTACAATTTTTTCATCTACTTTAATACTATATATTCTTTTTAATCTATGACATATATATTTCATCATATTCATCGTATACATATTAAAAAAATAAAAAGACTATTAACAAAAAATATTTTGTCAATAGTCTGAAGTACTAGATTTCCAGTATCTTAATCTAAATTATTTAACTGAGCTATAATTAATCATTTTAGTAATGATATTTCTTACATCACTCTCAGAAAATGGCTTATTCAATACATCAACAATTGGATAATCAAATGCTTTTAAAACTGTATCTTTAGAATCATCTCCAGTTATAACTGCTACAGGAATATTTCTAAATAATCCATTTGTTTTAAAGAATTCTAACACTTGGAATCCGTCTACTTTAGGCATATTCAAATCAAGTAGCACTCCTTTTAAATTTGTTGCTTCATTACTTATAATCTTTATTGCTTCCTCTCCATCATTTGCTATTAAAACAGAATATTCTTGAGGAACCATTTTTTGAACAAAATTTCTAATTATATTTGAATCATCTGCTACCAAAATCTTTTTAGAATTTGGATTATTGTTCACTAATGTAGTACCTTGAGCAACGTTTCCTGAAACATAATTTTTAACTACTGATAAAATTCTATTTGTTTCATTTATTAGTGCATCATAACTACCTAAGACAAATCTTACATCCCCTGCTTTACTAGCCATTTCATGGTTATATGCAAGGTCTGCTAAAGTATTAAATCCTAAATATTTAGAATCACTTTTTAATGAATGGACAAGAATTGCATAATTTGGCATATCTTGAGCTTCTTTATATGCTTTAATCTTTGCAAGTTTTTCATCAATTTCCTTTAAAAAATCTTGTAATGTCTCATTATATGTTTCCATATCTCCAAGCAATTCTAATGCTTTGTTAATGTCTACTCCACCTTGAATTAAAATATTTATATCCATAATTACCACCTTATTTTAGAAGTTTTACATCTTCATTTTCTTTTGTATTTGTTATTTGCTCGTTAACAATTACTGCTTCAGTTACTGTTACATTCGTTGTATTTTTTCTTCCAAATACAAATCCTATAATTTCTACAACAGCATATGCTACTATAAACCATCCAGCAACCCAAAGTGGCATTCCCGGAATTATTGCTAATAATACTGCAATTAATATAATTAATAAAGCGTTAATAAAGTATGGTTTTTTACTTCCTTTAGCTTTAAAAGCAAATATTAATCTATAAATACCAACGTACAATAAATATACAGCAGCAATAAGTCTTAGAACGGTTTCAACTTTATCGAAAAATACTGCAACACAAAGGATTAAAGCCATTCCAAAAAGTATTGAAGCACCACCACTTATTATATCTTTTTTTTGATTATCATTACTTTTATAGAAAAGTAACAATTTAAAAATCCCCATTAAAGTTACCAATGTTCCCATTATATATAAAGCTGCTTTTACTACACCGTTTGGATTAGTAATTAAAATAATTCCTAAAATCAAGAAAATGATTGATGCAAAAACTGATTCCCCCATCTCGTAAGTTTTTATTTGTACTTTCTTCATACATCCTCCTAAATCTAAAAATATTATATATTAAATATTAAAAATTGTATATCCTATATCCTATTTATTTTTAAAAAAATTAATATTTTGTGTTAAGCCTACTACGTTATCTACTGGCATTGAAAAACAAATTCCACGCCCTTCTTTTGATAATCCTACTTCACTTGTTATTTCTTCCATAACTTTTCTTTTTTCTTCTTTAGGTACAAGTATTAAAACTACATCTTTTTCTGGTTCTATTGTTATACCTAAAAATTTAGTTGCTTCTTTAGTACCTAAACCTATACCATTAATTAATGTTCCACCACTTGCTCCAACTCTCTTAGCGGCATCCATAGCAATAGATGCATATCCTTCTGATACAATTAATACAATAAGTTCATATTCTTTTTCATTTTCCATAGAATATTCCTCCTTTAACATATTTAAACCTTTATACATATTTGATAAATATCTACTTGCACTTGTTATATTAAGTGAAAAACAGATTCCATTTCCCGGCTTATATATTTCAAGTTTATTATGTAAATCATGCATAATTTTTGTTTCTAAAAAATCAGGGACTATTGTAAAAACTACATTCTTTTTTATTTCATCTAGTCCAAAATATGATAGTAAAGAATTAGAAGCAGTTCCAACACCACTTACAGAACAAGAATAAGTAATTCCATATCGCTTATAAAGTTTTATTATTCTATCTAATCTATCTTTATCTGCAATTGTTATAAATAATTTTGTTTTTACAATATTATCCATAGTCCCTCCTAGTAATCAATAATTTCTTCATTATATACTGGATCAGTATATTTAATTTCTTTATTAGATTTAATTTTATATATTAAACCAACCATTTGAATTGAAATAAGTGGTATTGTTGCAACCATTGCTATTAAACCAAAAGCATCTGTTAAGACATTTCTTTCTAAAGTTTCTGCTAAACCTATAGCAAAAGGTAATAAAAATGTGGCTGACATTGTTCCGCTTGCAACTCCTCCTGAATCAAAGGCAATAGCAGTAAATACTTGAGGAACAAATGGCATCATTAAAAGAGCAAACAAGTAACAAGGTATTAAAAACCATAATATTGATATTCCAGTTATAACTCTTAAAATTGAAAGTCCAGTTGCAATAGATACGGCAATTGATAATGAAACATTTAAAACACTTCTCTTTATATTTCCTTTTGTTATCTCTTCTATTTGTTCAGTTAAAATTCCTACTGCAGGTTCACTTGTAACTATAAAATAACCAAATAACATAGAAATTGGTACAACTATTATTTGATAATTAGCAAGTACTTTGCCTACCACATATCCCATAGGCATAAAGCCAACATTAACTCCAGTAAAGAAGATTGATAAACCAATAAAAGTAAATAATAAACCACTGACTATTTTTCCTATTGTTTTTCTTTTTAAATGTAAAAATAAAATATTATATGCAAAAAAGAATAAAACAATTGGACTAATTGATAAGAATACTTCTCCAAAATAAATTGGGAAAGATTCAATAAATGATAAAATGATATCATAAAATGATTTATAATTAGGAATATTTGCTAACGAATAACTAGATTTTGCACTATAGATAATACCTAGTAATAATACTATAATAATTGGTCCTATAGAGCAAAAAGATATCATTCCAAAAGTATCCTCTTTTTTCTTTTTATCATGTCTTTTGAAGGCAAGTCCTGCTCCTAAAGCAATAATAAACGGAACACTCAATGGACCTGTTGTAACTCCTCCTGAATCAAAAGCAACTGGTACAAATTCAGTTGGTGTAAAAAAAGATAAAATTAGAGCGGTAAAACAGAAAATTGACAACAAAATTGAATAATTAATTTGAAATAACATTCTTAGGGTTGCAACTAGTAAGAATGCTCCAACTCCTATTCCTACTACATTTATTAATACATCACTTGATATAGATGGAACTTGGGATGCTAAAACTCTTAAATCTGGTTCAGCAATTGTAATTATAAAACCAATAATAAAACTTAATATTAATATTAAAGGTATATTTCTTTTTTTAGTTAAATGGTTACCTACTTGACTTCCCATTTCAATCATTGATATATCTGCTCCAATACTGAATAGGGTCATTCCAATTATTAATAATATTGATCCTATTAAAAAAGCAGGTATTAAATTAATTAAAGAAGATGTTCTAAAAATAGCACTTATTATCAATACTGATATTGTTATTGGGATAATTGATTTAATTGATGAAATAAATTGTTCTAAAAAAATCTTCTTCATAGTATAACTCCATTCTAAAGATATTATATCAAAAAAAAAAGAAAAGAGAAATCTTTTCTAATATGAATATACACCATGTATTTTTAAAATATCATCTTTACTTATATTATCCATAACCCATATTTTATCTTTTTTTCTTATTATGAATTCAAGAGTAAATTTAACTCTTTCATTTATATCTTTCATAATATTCAATTTATAATCAATATATTTTGATTCATCAATTATTCCTTCATCATTTAAAAAATAATCATTATTTTTATTTAAATAATCATTTGTTTTAATATTAGCTAAGTTATAATCGTATACTTCTATTTCTACTTTAACAGTAGCTATTTCTCCATCTATTTCTTCATCTTTTATTTTGTATGTTAAATCTTTATATTGTTTTTTCATTATTTCTCGATATATTTTTTTTTCTTCTTCATTAAGATTATTACTTTCTAAAGAGTAATCTAAGTTATTAAGTAATTTTTCATCTAATACTTGATATTTATGTAAGAATTCCTCTACTCTTTTTGTTGGCGTATTTAATAAATCATTACAACCTCCAAATAATGCTAATAGGAATAAAAATGCTAAAAACTTTTTCATAGTAACCTCCTATTAAAAGTATTTACAAAAAAGAAAAAAATATACAAAAAAAAGAATGACTTAAGTCATTCTAATAATCGCAATTTCCTGGAGTTCTTGGGAATGGTATAACATCTCTTATGTTTTCAACACCTGTTAAATAGATTAATAGTCTTTCAAATCCCATTCCAAATCCTGAATGGTAACATCCTCCAAATTTTCTTAGGTTTATAAACCAATCAACAACATTTAAATCTACTCCCATGCTCTTTGCACGTTTTATAATTTTGTCATAATCATCTTCTCTTTGAGAACCACCCATTAATTCTCCAGCACCAGGTACTTCAAGGTCAACTGCAGCAACTGTTTTATTATCGCTATTTTCTTTCATATACCAAGCTTTGATATCTTTAGGCCAATCTATAATAAATACTGGTCCATTAAAGTATTCTGTAATATATTTTTCATGTTCTTTAGCTATATCATCATCATAATCTGGAGTAAATTCCCATTTAATATCAGCTTTCTTCAAAATATCAATTACATCATGGTGAGAAATTCTTGTAAATTTTGAATTAACTAATTTAGTTAATTTTTCTTTTAATCCTGGTTCAACCCATTTATCAAAGAATTCAATTTCAGTATTACATCTATCTAAAACATATTTAACAACATATTTTAGCATATCTTCTTCTATATCCATAAGACCATTTAAATCACAAAATGCTATTTCAGGTTCTATCATCCAAAATTCGTTAGCGTGTGTTTTAGTATTAGATTTTTCAGTCCTAAAAGTTGGTCCAAAAGTATATATTTTCTTAAATGCCATAGCATATGCTTCTCCATGTAATTGCCCTGTTCCTGTAACAAATGAAAGTTTACCAAATAAGTCTTTTGTCATATCAACATTACCATTTTCATCATGTGGTAAATGATTAAAATCAAGAGTAGATATTTTAAACATTTGATTAGATCCTTCGCAATCTGCTGTTGTTATAAGCGGAGTATGTACATAAACATAGTTATTATTCTGAAAATATTCATGTATCGCCATTGCTGCTACACTTCTTACTCTAAATACAGCTTGATATTTATTCGTTCTTGCTCTTAAATATGCTTGTTCTCTTAAAAATTCATCAGAATGCCTTTTAGGTTGCATTGGATAATCTTCTGGAGAATCTCCTTCAAGCTTAATAGATTTTACTTTTACTTCAAATTCTTGCCCTTTTCCTTCTGATTTAATAACTTTACCTTTTACAGAAATTGCACATCCTACACGAAATTTTTGAATTTCTTCGAATTCTTTTAATTTTTCATCATAAACTAATTGTACATGTTCGAAACAAGTTCCATCAGCAAAATCAATAAAACCAAATTCTTTTTGTTTTCTATGATTTCTAATCCATCCTTGTAACTCTATTTCCTTGTCCATATATTTTTTTACATTTTTTATTAAATCTACTACATCCATATTAATCCCTCCTAAAATAAAAAAACTAGTTTTCCCAAAAGGGACGAAAACTAGTATTCCGCGGTACCACCCAAATTATTATTAAAATTTAATAATCACTTTAAACTATAACGCGTTACCGGCTTAGTCTACTTTGTTCTTTAAGCACTCACGAATGTTATTCATAATATATCTTTATTAGTTCGCACCAAACACTAACTCTCTTAAAAGAATTTATTATTACTTCTTTCGTTCATCGTTTGACTTAATTATATTAATATTTACCTATTTTGTAAAGAAAAAAAACTTATAATATTCAAAAATCAAATAATATGTTAAAATACATTCAAGGAAGTGAGAATATGAAGAAAACAATTTTAACTGGTATAAGACCAACAGGAAGATTACATTTAGGTCATTATTATGGGGCTACTAAAAATTGGGTAACCTTACAAGAAGACTATGATTCATATTTTGAAATAGCTGATGTACAAGCATTAACTGATAATTTTAATAATCCAGATAAAGTAAGAGCAAATGTAAGAGAAATAGCAATAGATTTATTAGCTATTGGAATAAATCCAAATAAATCAACTATTTTTATCCAATCAATGATTCCAGAAATAGCAGAATTAACAATTTTTTATTCAAATTTAGTAACTATGTCAAGACTATATAGGAATCCAACCATCAAGACAGAAATATCTCAAAAGAAAGCTTTGTTCGGTAACAACGGTGAGGGCGTTACATATGGATTTGTTGGATATCCTGTAAGTCAAGCAGCTGATATTACGGCTTTTAAAGGTAATCTTGTCCCAGTTGGAGAAGATCAATTACCTCTTCTAGAACAATGTCGTGAGATAGTTAGAAAGTTTAATAGTATATATGGTGACACTTTAGTAGAACCTGAAGCATTTTTAAGTAAAAGTAAAAGAGTTAAAGGACTTGATGGAAATGAAAAAATGGGAAAAAGTTTGGGTAATGCTATATATTTAAGAGATTCTCAAGAAGATATTAGCAAAAAAGTTATGTCAGCAGTAACTGATCCTAATAAAATTAAGAAAGATGATCCAGCTAATCCAGATGTATGTATGGTTTACTATTATCATAATTTAGTTGAAAGTGATAATTTAAATACTATTTGTGAGGAATGTAAAAAAGGAGCCCGTGGTTGTGTTCAATGCAAAAAAGAGCTTATTAACAGTATTAATAAAATATTAGATCCTATCAAAGAAAAAGCAAAATATTATGAAGACAATCCTGAAGTTGTTGATAAAATATTACTTGATGGTACAAAAAGAGCAAGAGAAGTTGCTAAACGCACTATGAAAAATGTTAAAAAAGCAATAAAGATTGATTATGATGAATAAATTAAAAAACTTCCAATTGGAAGTTTTTATTTGCATGAATATACTTGTTGTTCATAATAATCTATTTTTTTATTTTTACTAGTCTTTAAATAAACTAAGAGATACTTTTTCTTTTTCAAGTGAAATATCGCTAACGTAACAATCAACTATATCTCCAACACTAACTATATCTTTTGGATCTTTTACATATTCTCTTGATAATTTTGATATATGTACAAGTCCATCATTGTGCAATCCAATATCGATAAATGCACCAAAATCAACAACATTTCTAACTGTTCCCTGAAGCTTATCACCTATTTTTAAATCTTCTATTTTTAAAATATCATCTCTTAATACTGGTTTTGGCATATCATCTCTTGGATCTCTATTTGGTTTCATCAAATCATTTACAATATCTGTTAAAGTATATTTATCTATTTTTAATTCTTCACAATATTTGTTGATATCAAAATCTTTTAATGTTTCTTGTAATTTAGGAGTTCCTATATCACTACTATTTAAATTTAAACTTTTTAATAATGTTTCTGTTTCTTTATATGTTTCAGGATGTATTCCAGTTCTATCAAGTGGATTATTTCCGTCAAGTATTCTCATAAACCCAATTGATTGTTCATATACTTTCGGTGTTATAATTTTTCTAATTTCTTCTCTTGAAGTTATTTTACCATTTTTATTTCTTTCATCAAGTATTGCTTGAATAGATTTTTTATTCATTCCAGAAACATAAGATAGAAGTGAACTAGAAGCTGTATTAATATTTACTCCCACTTGGTTAACTGTTTTTGTAACAACGAAATCAAGGGATTCATCAAGTTTCTTTGGTGTTACATCATGTTGATAAAGACCTACCCCAATACTTTTTGGATCTATTTTTACAAGTTCTGCAAGTGCATCTTGAAGTCTTCTTGCAATACTAATAGCACTTCTTTTTTCAACGGTTAAATCAGGAAATTCTTCAATAGCAAGTTTTGATGCAGAATAAACACTTGCTCCTGCTTCGCTTACAATTACATATTCAACTTTTTTCTTTGCTTCTTTTATAGTATCAGCAATAAATTTTTCTGATTCGCGAGATGCAGTTCCATTACCTATTGCAATAATATCAATATCAAATTTATCTATTAAATCAAGTACTATTTTTTTGCTTTCTTCAATCTTATTATGAGGTTCAGTTGGGTAAATAACACTTATATTTAAGGGTTTTCCTGTTGGATCAACTACTGCAAGTTTACAACCTGTTCTAAAACCTGGATCATAGCCTAAAACAGTATGTCCTTTAATTGGTGGGGTTAGAAGAAGTTTTTCTAAATTATCCGAGAAGTTTTCGATTGCTCTATCTTCTGCTACTTCAGTTAAATCACTTCTTATTTCTCTTTCAATACTAGGTTTTATTAATCTATTGTAACTATCTACGATTGCTTCTTTAACAAGACGACCACATTCATTTTCCTTTTTAATTATTTCTTTATTTAAATAATTTAAAATCATTTCTTCATCAATATCAATTGATACAGTTAAAACTTTTTCATTTTCTCCACGATTAAGTGCTAAAACTCTATGTGGTTTAATTCTATTAACTTTTTCTTGAAATTCATAGTACATTTCATATACTTTATTGTCGTCAGTTGCGTTTTTCTTTACTTTAGAAATAATAATTCCTTCTTTATAAGTCATCCTACGAATATTTTTTCTATATTTAGCATTATCACTTATTATTTCAGCAATAATATATTTAGCTCCTTCTATAGCTTTATCAACTGATTCAACTTTATCATTAACAAATTTTTCTGCTTCTTTATAAATATCGATATCAGAAAAAGCAAAAATTAATTTACTTAATGGTTCAAGCCCTTGAGCAATTGCTTCAGTTGCTTTAGTTTTCTTCTTTTCTTTATATGGTCTATATAAATCTTCTACATCAACAAGTTTTTGACATGCCATAATAGATTCTTGAAGTTCAGGAGTTAGCATACCTTTTTCATCAATTAATCTAATTACATCTTCTTTTCTTTTTAATAAGTTAACTTGATATTCATAAACAGTATTTATACTTCTAATTACCTCTTCATCAAGTGCTCCAGTTGCTTCTTTTCTATATCTTGCAATAAATGGAATTGTATTACCATCACTTAAAAGTTGTAATACTACCTCTACTTGTTTTTCTTTAATATTTAAATCTTTACTTATTTGTTCAATAATATCTTTGTTCATAAATTCCTCCAAGAATTATTTTAGCATATAAACAAAAAAAATAGTACCTAAGTACTATTTTTATTTCCAATTATTCTTCGTCGTAAATTGGTTTACCTGTTGTAGGATCGAATCCCTTTGGTTTAGCATAAATAGGCTTTCCAGTTTTTGGATCAAATCCTTTAACTGGTGCTTTGTTTCCCATTGCTTTATCTGGCATAAAATACCAAACTACTGATAATGCACAGATTCCAATAGCTAATAATACACCAAGAACTAATCCAAATCCAAGATAATCTAAACCTTGGAAGAACATAGTTAGGTAACTTAATGTTACAAATCCAACAGCATAGTTAACATATGTTACCCATTTTTCTTTTAAATTTAAGAATAAATGTAATAAGTAAACAGTAATAATTCCAAGATATGCTAAAAGTAACATAATTGGTTGTGCTTTACTTCCATCCCATAAATTTGCACTTGCATAACTTGTTGCAACATGTGGAGCAAATGAGAAAATAAATAGTAATAATGTTAATGATGCAATGATGATACTAAAAACCTTTCTTAATGTCATTTCAAAAAACACCTCTTTCCTTCTAAGTAAAATATATCACAAAATAGTTAAAATATGAAGTACTTTTTTATAAAAAAAAAAAGTAGTACTAAAAATACTACTATTCTAGCAATTATTCGTATATTGGTTCACCAGTTTTTGGGTCATATCCCTTTGGTTCAGCGTATATTGGTTCACCTGTATGTGTGTCATATCCAACTATTTTTTTCTCTTTTTGTTTTTCATAAATTGGTTTTCCTGTTTTTGGATCATAGCCAGTTATTTTCTTTTCTTCTTCTTTTTCATAAATTGGTTTCCCTGTTTTAGGATCGTATCCAATTATTTTCTTTTCATCATTATCATTAACAACTTTTTCTTTATGTTTTGGTTCATTATTTAATAAGTTACCAATAAAAATTGATACAACAGTTAAAATTGACATAATTAGTCCAAGCCATAAACCAATTTTAGCATAATCAATTATTTCACTTTCAATAAATTGAAATATCATTGCGATATGATATCCAAAGTAATATCCTACAAATAAATATGCTCCTTTGTAATCTTTAATAGCTCCACATATTTGTAAAACACATACTAGTAATGCAAATATTAGTTCTACAATTAATAATACTCTTACTGTTGTTGAATTTAACTGTTCACTTAAATACTCCCATAAACTGAATGATACATTTGAATCTCCTATAAATGGAATAAATAAATTGATGAATAAATATACTATTAAAATCATAGTAATAACGTTAAAAACTTTTCTTGCAGTCATTTTTCTTACACCTCTACTTTCTAAGTAGAATATACCATAAAAGTCATGAAAAATGAAGTACCAAATTTAATAACCTATTCTTAAAATATCGCAGTTTACTTTTTTTGCTACACCAAAGTCATTTGCAGATTTTTCATTTGGTAGTAATAAATCAAATATTGCTCTTTTATTTTTACCAATTGCTCCTCCTCTATCAAGAACAATAGCATATATTTCTTTTCCATAATATTTTAAATTATTTAATCTTACAATAGTTCCAAAAGGATACGATTTATCAGCTGCTACTATTCTAACTTTACCATAATCCTTATCATTATAATAGATGCTATTTCCTATATACCTTCCACTTGCCGTATATCCATTACAACCATCAGTACAAAATGCCGTATATGCTGTAACATTACCAACAAGTTTTTCTTTAGAACCATATTTTTTTTGATAGTTTTCTTTTTTTATTAATTCTTTTTCTATAGAAGATGCTTTATTGAGCATTATTTCTTTAATATCAGAATATTCTATTTTATTAATTTCTTCTATTGCTTTTTTATAACTTTTTCTATCAATTTTAGTTAAAGAATCATTTAATTTCTTTTCTAAAGTTTTATAAATATAACTACGATTAATAACTATATATAATTTATTAGTAATATTAATCGTGTTTTCTATTAATAAATTAATTTTTTCTTTATTATATTCTTCATCTAAATAAAACTTACTTCCAAGAGAAGAAAAAAGTATTCCACATAACATAAATATTAAACTTAATTTTTTCATATATTCTCCTTGATGTTTATCGTTTATTCTAACAAAACAAATAGAAAAACTCAACATTAAAATATATGAAAAAGGCAATGCATTTTATACATTATCTTTATTCGTTTAATTATTAACAATATGAATTATTAGAATTCTTTTTATGAAATCTAATAAGAAAGATTACAACAGACTTAAATAATATTGGAGATTAGTTTTTAAAGTTCGTGATAAACATGTTTGATTTAAATGGAA
Source organism: uncultured Erysipelotrichaceae bacterium (assembly GCA_902767365.1). Classification (GTDB taxonomy): domain Bacteria; phylum Bacillota_I; class Bacilli_A; order RF39; family UBA660; genus RUG13868. Next base: position 14,407 of record CACXGX010000056.1, on the reverse strand, counting down.
AAGATTTTCTTGCTTTGATAGTTTAATGACTGAAGTTGACGCTGTTGATTATTTAATTAATACTTCAAATGGACTTTATGATATTTATGATTTTTATAAAGTTTATCAAGATTATTTATTTGCTATTCAACATAATAATTATAATCTTCTTAAAATTGTTTTAAATTTCAAATTAAATAATAATTCTCCATATTTATTTACTTCTACTAATACTCTAAAAAATCTTACCATTAATTTCTAATACTTTCAATAATTATTAGCATAATGGTTTTATTTAAGATAATAACGACTTTATCAGGGTTCTTAAAAGAATTATTTTTTTACTAGAGTAAAAACTATAATCATGATTTGTAAAGGTCTTATCATAATTAAAAAGGAACTAAGATTTTCTTCTTAATTCCTTATGAGAATTCAATTTTTATGAATTCTTTTAATTATTATACGCATAGGTATTTATATGTTTTCTTTGTATAATGTTGTGTACCTGCTAGAGTACCACATCTACCACTTACAAACTGCCCTTGTCCGCATTCATTAATAGCTATATTTTTACAATCATTATTACATCTAGTTTGTGCTGTACTTCTAGATCCATAGAAAGGTCCAAGCCTTGTTCTTGTACTTCTTGATACACATGTTTCAGTGCAAGTACCATACCATGGAGAAGCTATACCATCATTTTGGCATACTACTTTTATTGATCCATTATTGGACTCATTACAATCATAAACATCTTCTTCTTTTTGTAATATCCAGTCATATCTACAAAGTCTCTCACATTGAGCATATAATGTGATATTTTGATTTGTACTATAACTTCCTCCTGATTCTGCAACTTTAGTTCCACCTGTTTTAGCATTATACCATGCGCATCTATATCCACTTTTTGTTATTGTAGGTAAACTAACTGCTTCGCTTGACCATTTGGCAGTAAATGTTGCTCCAGAATTTCTATTCCATTTTCCCTCTCCATCAGTATATCCACTAACATTTAATAATTGTGGTGTTGAATTATTGTCAGCAATCATGGTTTCTTGTCCACCTGATCCTGAAATATACCATCCATTAAAACTGTATGTAAATATGATATCATTCCAATTAGAAAGTGTTGCACCTGTTCCATTTACATCACATTTTATAGCATATGCTCTTTGAGGTACTGTTATTGGATCTAATGTTCTAGAATTATAAGATGCATATGTAGTTGTGCTTCCTGGTGCTGTTGCTCCATTGTTATCTAGTGTTATTACAAACCTATTTGCATTCCATTTAGCTGTTAATATTTTATTCTCAGTTAAATCTACTTTTGCTGAACTAGTTATTAATGTTGTACCTAAATACCACCCCTCAAATGAATATCCATCTCTTAATGGAATTGGTAATGTTCCATATAATTCATCATATGTTACTGTCTTTATACATGCAGGACTAGAAAAATTTATTCCTGATCCTGTACATGTTGAATTTGTCCATGCATTTCCACCATTAAGATCTAAAGTCAATAAAATGTTACTATTCTTTTTAAATACTACATTACATGTATTTGTGTTTCCTGCATTATCTTCTACAATTCCATTATATGTAATAGATTCGCCATTGGTAGTTTGAGTATCAGTATGCTTATTCATATCACCATTTATTCCATATTGATATACTCCACTTAAATTATCATTAGCTTGTGCTGTTACAACTACTTTAGATACATAAGTGTTAGGATCATCTGTTCTTTTTGTTCCAGATAACTCCAATGTACATTCTGGTTTTGTTGCATCTCTTTTAATTGTTTTACTACATGTAACAAAGTTTCCAGCATTATCTTCTACAAATCCTTTATATGTTGCAGATTCAACATCTCTATTTTGTGTATTTAATTCATTTGATAGTGTTCTATCTACATTATCTGAATCTAAATGGATATTATTTATCTTAATTTCACTTACTGGAGATGTACTATCAGCAGGTAAATCTTGTTTATTATTAAATGTTATTTTAACATCTGTTGTGTACCATCCAGTTGATGAACCATTTCTTTGCCCAAGTGTACCTTCTAATGAAAGTTCACATACAGGAGGTGTATAATCTCTTTTTACTCTTATTGGTTCTGTTTCTTTACTTATTTTTCCTTCGGATGAAATCATCCTAAAGCTTATTTCATCATCTACATCATTTAATAATTCAGTTTCACAATATCCATCATGTATTTCACTACCTGTACATAAATCTTGCCATTTATTATTTCTTCTCCATTGATATTTTAATATAGTTTCTGTAGGATCTTGTAAAATAGTATCACTGTTAATTGTTATTATAATTTTTTGAGCCCAAGTATTAGTTACATATGCTCCACTTTCTGTCTTAACACTTCCACTACCTGTTTTATTAGTTAAACCTAATTGATTTAATGTAAAATTTGCATCTGCTCTTTTATTTTCATATCTAATACTTATTTCAGGTGCAGTATTTTCATATACGATTACATTTCTTGGTTCACTACCTTTTTTTATTACACCCTCATTATTTGGTTTTGGAGGTGTATATTCATATGTCACTTTATATGTTGCTTCTTTATTTATGTCTATAATATCAATATCTACTGGATATAACATTTCTAATCCATCTTTTGCTTCTGTTTCTACTGATGCAATTTTTTGACCATTATAGTCATATCTAACTATTGATAATGGTAATTTTAGTAAATCTCTTAATTTGCTTCTTTCTGTTCCTTTATATATGTATATAGGTTCTAGATTAATTCCAATATCATAACCTATTTTAGTTGGATCTAACCAGGCAGGATCACAATATTTATCGGTTGTTGTATTATCAAAGTTATCTTCACTACAAATTAAACATGTATGATATGTATATTTATCTCTTCCTTCTTTTAATATAAGTACATAACTAGAATTAATATTACATGCATCGCCATTATAGTCTACAACTTCATCTAAATATTTTTCTGTCATTAATCCATTTAATGTAACTTTTTGTGCTTCTAATATTCCATTTGGTTTATATTTTCTATTGTCGTTAAAGAACTCTTTTCCTGATTCTTGTAGAGTCCTTGTTAAATCATTATAATAATCTTCTCTAAATCCTCTTAAGCTACTAGTATAAGCATTATAGGCAATTATTGATATTATACCTAATATAATTATTGATCCAATTATTTCAATTAAAGTAAAACCTTTTTTATTCATAAGACACACTCCTACTATATACAACATTATAACATTTATATAAAAAAAAAAATACTATTAATAATATTTTTTTATACTTAGTAATTTTTGGTATATAATTCTTATATTTTTTTGTTCTTCATTAAATATTTCATAATATATATATCTTAATTTATCATATTTTTTATTCTTATAATCATCATTTAATTCTTTTAATAAATTATTATTTTTATTATTAATTCTTATATTATTATTAATATATTTTTTATTCTTTTTATATTTTATTATCATTTCTTTATCATTTTTTATTATTCTATTCGCTTCATCTTCTTCATCAATTACCATTGAACTTATATATTTTATTATTCCATTTTTATAAAAAGAAACGCCAATACTTTTTTTACCATTAGATAATATGACTATGTTGTCTATTTTTTTAGTATCTTTTTTGTAAAACAATGATTTATTTGTTATTATTTTTAAAAAGTTTTTATCTATTTTTATTTCATAGTTTATAAAATCATTAATTATACTAGATGACACTTTAAATATAGGGGCTTTTCTAATATTAATTATTTTATCTTTTTTTAACCATTCAAAATATTCATAGAAAACTTTTTCTTCATTAATATTTAGTATTATATCGTAAATATATTTCATTTATTTTCCTTTCTTAAATATAAAATAATCATTACGTACCCAATAAAAAATAATAGACTTTCTATATTTGTAAAAATATATTTTAAATAATCTATAATGTTGTACCCCATTATTAAAAGATTAAGATATATTACAATATATGTTAGTCCTATTGTAGATAAGGTAATACCTCCTAATAATAAAAAATATTTCATATTTTATTATATGAAATATTTATATCAATATACGTTATCTTCTTGGAGATTTATTTTCTGTTTTTTCATCTTCTTGATTATTTAACTCATTATCAAAACTCTCTTTATATTTTTCTATAAGAGTATTAACATGTCTATTTTTCTTAAAATTAGATGATGCCCCTAAATTCATTTTTGAACTGATTAAAAATTTTATAAGCAAGTAATAAGATACTGCCATTCCTCTTTCTGCAGCATTTTTTTCTTCACTGTTTTTAGCACTTATAGATCTTCTTTCCCAATATCTATAACTAGCAAGATGTTCAAACAATTTATTATTAAATTCTACACTATTTTCATTTATATCTACTCTTCTTAAAAATTTAGAAGTAAAATCTAAAGTTTCGTCATTTTCTTCTTCATCTAAATCATTTATAAGATCCATGGTATTTTTCATTTTATCTGTTTTTACTGAAACTTTGTCTACAATTATATCAAAAAACTTTTTTGAAATGGATAATGTTGTAACTCCAAGTGGTATAATAAACGATTTCAAAGCATCATTAAAACTATTACCACTGAATTTTAAAATTTCTCCACCAACTTTTTCTAATTTACTAAATACTTCCAATTCATGTTCAGATGTGGGAGGTAATGCTTTTGGTAATACAACTATCAAGGAAAATGCAAAAGATAAAGCGCTTACTGCAAATAAAGCACCAGGTACCATTGCTGAGCCAATTAATGCACGTTTATTTTCTTCTGTTTTAAATGTAAGGTAATTTCCACCTATTTTTTCTAATTGTCCTTCTTTTTTATCAAGCCAATCCTTAGTCCCTCTTAATTTACTATAATCTCTTTGCACTTTGCTTTTAAGAACTAATAATGCATTTTTATTAACGTCGCTTATAGTCATTTTTTCAACTTCCCTTCGATAATATAAGTATAACATACTTTTTTATTTTAAATCAAATCTATATGTAAACTATAGGCAAATTAATTTTAACATTAGTACCATTTTTACTTGAATTGAAACAAATATTTCCTTTATGTAAATCTATTATTTTTTTTGAAAAATTTATACCTAATCCTGTTCCATTACTTTTTGTTGTATAAAATTTATTTCCTAATAATTTTAGATTATCAATTCCTATTCCATTATCATTTATATCAATTATTATATTATCTTTAACTACTTTATAATCTATATCTATTTCTAATTTCTTGTCACCTTTTGCTTCTATACTATTTTTTATTAGATTCACAATTACTTGTTTTAATTTAGAATAATCTCCGCAAATAAATATCTCTTCTTCATCATAATAATAATTAATATTCATATTATATACTTCTTCTAATTTTTTAAAATCATCATATACATCTTTTAATAATAAGTTAATATCAACATAATCAAATATTATATTAAATCTTCCATACATTAAGTAATCTTCAATTATATTTAAAGATTCTCTTACTTCTTTTTCTATTGTTGTAATATATCTATTTGAATCTATATTTTTTTTATTTATTATTTCTATATATCCTAAGACTACAGCTAAAGGATTTTTTATTTCATGAATAAATTTAAACATATAACTAGAGTATTCTTCTTCTATGATTTTATTTTTATCTATCAAATAATAATTACTTATAAAATATATACTAGATAAAAATAATATTATTGAGGATATATAATATATTGGATTAAATTCAAAATTTAAAACCATTATTGTATAAAAATATAAACTAAAAAATATAAATATATTTATTTGATTTTTTTTATAAAAGAATAATATAAATATAAATAAATATTCTAAAAATAGATTCACATTATAAGATAATGTAAAAAAAGATATTATTAAGTAAGTTATTTTATTATTTTTAAGTAATAATATTATAATTGCTAAATTTAATATAATTGATAGATATATATTTCTACAATTTATTATACTTATAATATAAGAAATAATAATTGTAATATTTATTATTATTTCGTTTTTTATATTTAATTCTTTGTATAATAAAACAGGAAATAAAATAATCATTGTAATAAATGTAATATTAATAAAAAAATTCATATAATTCCTTCTTTCTAGGTTAATTATATGAATTATTTTTGTCTTATTTTGTCGAAAAATGTTTCATTATGTATTTATTTGTTTTGATTTCCATTTAAGCTGTTTATGTATTTTTTTAATTGTTTTGATTCAGGTCCTAATATTATTTTAAGTTCATTACCTATTTCAACTATACCTTTAGCACCCATTTTCTTAATGGCATCAGTATTAGCTTTACTTACATCTTTAAGAGTCACTTTAAATCTAGATAAATTACTTTCTGATTCTATAATATTATCTTTACCACCTAAGTATTCTACTAATTTATTTAATTCTAAATGAACATCTTTCTTACCAGCTTTTAATACTGCAAATAGTATTATCAATATTACTATTCCTATTATAATTGTCTCCCACATTTTTATCACCAAATACATTATACTATAAAAATTAAAAAAATAAAACTTTTCTTTTTTTGGGCCTTAGTAATCACTATTAATGTTATATTGAATAATCTATATTAGGAAATATAAAGGAGTGATTATATGGAGAATGAGAGAAATCATTTATTAGATATATTAATTTTAATAAATAATTTGCAAAGAAGTGTTGTTAATAATATAGACAATAATAATTCTTGTACAAAGCCTATTTTAGGTCCAGTTAATAATCTTATTTATAATACAAGACCAGTATCTTTTTATTTATGTAATGGTCAAGAATTATCTATCGAAGGAGACAATGATATTGCATCAGTAGTTTTTAGAGTTGAAAATGTTAATAATTCATGTGTTACTGTTAGACTTCTAAATATTGATGAGCAAAATAATATTACATCTACAAATGAATTTGCTACTATTAACATTGATTGTATTGCAGCTTTAAGATGTTTAAGTGATGTAAGTTTGATTCTATAGGAAGGAGGAATAATATGTGTAATAATGGTAATTGTTTAGCTGAGTTATTAGAAAAAATTTTAATTATTCAACAAAATGAAAATCAAATTATTGACGGATGTAGTAATGTATCATTATTAAATAATAATACAAGACCTATTACCTTATATTGTTGTTGTACTAATGATTTATGGACTATGCCTTATAATTATGATGGTAATAATGGAGTTACATCAGTATTCAGAATCGAAAGTATAAATGATAATTGTGCAACTTTTAGGATGCTTATTCCTGGAAATGATAGTTATTTATTAACAGATAATTTTTTTACTATTAATTTAAATTATGTTTCTTGTATAAAATGTTTAAGTAATCAAATAATTCAAAAAAAATAAAAATTGCTCCATAAAGCAATTTTTTAATTTACATAATCTATTTCTTTAATATTTATCTTTTCTCCATTATTTAAAAGGATAGTATTCCCTCTTTTTGAAATCAAAACTCCATTACAAACTTTACCATCTTTTAAATGAATATTTATTTTTTTATTAAAATAATTAATTAAAATATTAGAATCAAAAGAAGATATAATATCTTTTTTTTCTATATTAAAGGTATTAAAACTATTTTTATTATTTGTAATACATTTATTATTGTTATGAAATATTTTTGGTAATTTACTCAATCTATCACTTCCTATACTATAATATGTAAATAAAGATTATTATTTACTAAAAAAGGCATAATAGTAATGGTGATAATATGTCGTATATTAAAGAATATAAAACATATATTTTTTTATTATTATTTATGATTTTAAGTTATTTAAGTATAAATAAAGCAAGTCTTTATTTATCACCATCTCTTGGTAAACTTTATTATAAACAAATGATTTGGTATTTAATTGGAATAATTTTTATAATTTTTATAAAAAAAACAAATATTAAAAAAATATATAATGTTTCCTTGTTATTATATGTTATTAATAATGTTTTTCTTTTGGGGTTATTCTTTTTTGGAGTTGAAATAAATAATACTAAAGCTTGGTTTAAAATTTTAAATATTTATATACAGCCAAGTGAATTTATGAAAATAAGTATGATACTATTTAATTCTTATATTATTCATAGTTATTATAAAAATAAAGAAAAAATTAACAAAAAGAAAGAATTAAAACTTATAATCTCTTTATTTATTATATTTTTAATACCAAGTATCTTAACTTTTATTGAACCTGATACAGGAGCAATAATTGGATATTTTGTTATATTTATTTCAATGCTTTATATAAGTGGAATTGATAAAAAATGGTTTTATAAATTATCAATATTATTTGTTTTATTAATAATTATTTTTGTTATTATATATTTTTATGAACAAGAATTGTTAATTAAAATATTTGGTTCAAAAATAATATATAGAATAGAAAGAATAATTAATTGGAAAAGTAAAAGTGGTATGCAACTTACCAATTCTTTAATTGCAATTGGATCAAGTGGTTTATATGGACATAAAAATGTCCCTTTATATTATCCTGAAGCTGGAACTGATTTTATTTTTACTTCTTTTGCTTCTGCTTTTGGTTTTATTGGAAGTATTATTTTATTAATTATTTGTTTTTCTTTTGATCTATATATAATCAATACCATTACTAAGATTAAAAATAAAGAAAATAAATATACTTTATTTGGAATAGTTTCTTTATTTTTATACCATCAAGTTCAAAATATTGGTATGACTATAGGGTTACTACCTATAACTGGTATTACACTTCCTCTTATAAGTTATGGAGGATCTAGCTTGTTATCATATTTAATATTAATTGGTTTATTTGAGAATATAAAAAAAGAGCATAGCTCTTAATTTTTAAAGATAATTTTTAATTTTTTCAATAAAATCTTTTTTGCAACCCATAAATTTAAATGCATTATCCATATTATCTATTACTAAATAATCGGCTTTATCTGGAGGTACATTATCTGTTTTACTTGCTACAATTACTGTATCTGTTTTGAATATATCACATAATTCTTGTATAACATTATCAGTTAATTGATATTCTTCAAAGAATACGTCCATTAATAAGTCTTCATTATCATCTTTTATAGAATACAATGAAATCTTATATGTGTCTTCATCTATAGGTGCAAAATATATTAATGTATGTCTTCCATCTTTTTCAAATGTATGACTAGAAACGTATGTATTTCTTATCATAGCAAGAAGTTCAATTACAGGTCTAGTTTCTAACATTTCCTCTTTCTCAATTGCAGTTATTTTATTTTCTTCATGTACTATATTTTTATGTGTTGTCAAATATGTAGCTATTTTCTCCTCTAAAAACATTAATTCTTGTAGTGTAGTTGGATGATTAACAGCAAAATCAAGATCTTTTACACTAGATATAGCATTTAATAAATTATTTATTTTATCTATATCTTGAGATTTAACAGGCATGTTATTTATTACTTCTCTTAGTTGTTCTTCCTCCATTAATTTTTTATCTCTTTCAAATAAATATCTTGCATTATCTTCTGCTAAAAGTTTTAATTGTTCATTTTCTTTTTGTAATTCTATGATTTTACGAGCTTGTTCTTCTGCTGCTTCAAGTATTTTTTTATGTTCTCTTTCACTCTTTAAAATAATTTTGGCAAATTCTTCAGCATCTTTTTTCAATTGATCTCTTTCTTTCTTGATTTCAATTATCTTTCTTGCTTGTTCTTCTGCCCCAGCTAAAATTTCTTCTCTATTTATTTCAAGTTCTATACTATTATTATTTTTTGGTACTTCGATTGGATTATTAATAATTGTTCCAAATGATAATTTTTCATCTCTTATCTTTTTTAATTTTGATAATATATTATTGTCATCATCTGAATCTTTATTACTACTATAATCAATTTTATTTTTTATTTCTACATGATTAGATTTATTTTCACTTATATCATGGGCATCAATGAAATCAATACATATAGCTTGATGAATTCCATCTAAAATAGATGAATAATATTTTTCTCTGTCTGTCCAATATCTTAAATAACTTTCATTAAAGAAACTAACAGATTTTTCACATGATTCTTTAGCTTCTTCAACTATATCATTATTACTATGTAATATTAAATCATTATTTTTCTCAAATTCTGCTAAAATTAATGCTTTAGAATATAATGTATCTGCCATATAATCTATATTTGCAAAATTATCACAAATATTTGCTACTTTTTCATTATCTTTATAAGAATCTTTAATTTCTTTCCAAATATTCTTATTATCTAAATTTTCAAAAGTATAAGCATACCTTGCTATATTTAACATTAATAACTGTTCTGTATCATCTACTTCATCTTTATCAGGTGTTATTTCAGAATAATTATCAACGAATATTCCTCTAAAGAAGTTAGTCCTATAATCTGCAAAATCGAAAATAATATTGTATTTCATATATGTATCATATTTATGATTTTTATTTTCTTCAAAAATAATAGTAGAATCAAATTTAGAACTAGTATTAAATACATTATTTAATGATGCATGTAAGTCTTCAAATAAGTTCATTACATCAATTGAACAGTTACGTACTATAAGCGAATCTTTAGAATCTTTTCTTTCAATAATAAAAGTTCCAAATTTACCATTTCCCATAATACGTCTTGAAGTAATTCCATAATTTTTAGATATAAATCTTTCAAATATTTTAGGAAGAGTAAAATTATTAAATTCTTCATTATCTTCAAAATCAAATGAAGATTTTTTTTCTTCTCCATTTATAAGTGCAAGTAAAGAAACATATACTTTGCCATTAAAAAGATAATTAATATTAAATTTAATTTTACCACCATTTAAAATACTACTATGAAGTAAATCATATTCTCTTAGTAAGTCTATTAACATATAATAGCCACCACCTTATTATTCTATCATAATCATTTTAACACAATAGTTAAAAATAATAAACAAAAAAATAAAATCTTATACAAGATTTTATTTTAAAAGTATTTCTATAGTAAATTTATCCTTTTAAGACTTCTTCATATACTGCTTTTAATTGCTTTCCAACTGTTTTTATGTCTCTTTCAATAGCAACTTTATATGCTTCTTCTACTAAACTTGGTAGTTTTCCATCAAAGAAATCTTTTATTTTTTGTTCAAAGGCATCTACATCTTTAGCTTTGTAAACATTTTTACCATCTTCTAGCCATCCCTCAAAAATTGGAATATCTCTGATTATAGCATTTTGTTTACATGCACAGGCTTCTATTATTGGAATTCCTTCTGTTTCTTCTAAAGTTGGAAATAAATATAAATTTGCTCCACACATTGCTTTCTTAATCATATCTTGTTCTACATATCCAGCCCATATTAAGTTTGGAAGTTTAGTATTTACTGCTTTTCTAACATCTTTAGTAGCAGCTTTAGGATTACTATAACCGAACCAAATGAATTTGTACTGAGGTAATCTTCTTGCAAGTTCAACAAAATCAACAATTCCTTTTCTTCTAATATATAATCCTACTCCAATGATAACTTTGTCATCTTTAGTATAGCCATAGGCTTTTCTAAATTCTTCTCCTGCTTTTTCATCTTTTTGGAATAAAGTCATATCTATTCCATTAGATATAGCATATATTTTTTTCTTTTCTAAGCCTTTATATCCCTCTAATAATCTTTTTGAATACGGAGTTGGTGTTACAATTACATCACCACTACCATAACATTTTACTAGCCACCATTTAACTATTTTAGATGTTGCTTTTGAGAATATAAAACCATTTCGATAATCTTCCTCTGTTGAATGAGCGTGATATACAACTTTTTTTCCATTCTTATGTGCTTTTTTAGACATTCTATACGATTTTAAAAACCATGTATTTATGTGAATAATATCATAATTATCTTCTGGATTAGTAGTCCATTCAATTCCTTCGTTAGTTAAAGCTGTTTTTTGATGTTCTATTGCTTTACCAAGCCCACTCTTTCTAACTTTTTTTTCCATTTCTGTATAAAGTAATACTTTCATAAGATTCCTCCTAATATAAGTATATCACTACTTCAAAAAAATAAAAACTAAGAATATTTTAATAATCTTAGTTAATTTTCTTTTTTAAAGTATCAATAGCTTTCTTTTCTATTCTAGATATTTGGGCTTGGCTTATTCCTAATTCTTCTGATAATTCAACTTGAGTTTTCCCTATAACAAATCTTTGATCTAATATATATTTTTCTCTTTCTTCAAGTTTATTAATGGCATCATTAAGAGATAATTTTAATTCAAGTTCAATATTGTCTTTTCTATCTTCTATTTGATCATATAAGTATATCGTATCTCCTCCATCATTATATATTGGTTCAAATATACTTATTGGATCTTTTCTTGCTTTTAAAGCATCACACACTTCATATTCACTTACTCCTAAATAATTTGCTATTTCAATAATAGTTGGACTTCTTCCAAGAGTAAGTGATAATTCTTCTTTTGTTTTATTACTTTTATATGCTAAATCTTTAAGTGATCTACTTACTCTAATACTAGAATTATCTCTAATATATCTTCTTATTTCTCCCAAAATCATAGGCACACAATAAGTAGAAAATTTAACCCCAAAAGAAGGATCAAAGTTATCAATTGCTTTTAATAGTCCTATACAGCCTATTTGAAATAAGTCATCTTTATTTTCATTTACTTCTCTAAAATTTTTGATAATTGATAAAACTAATTTCAAATTACCATTTACTAATTCTTCTCTTGCAAATTTATCATTATTTTTTAATCTTTCAAATAAAGATTTCATTTCTTCATTTGTTAATACTTTGATATTTGATGTATTCACGCCAACAATTTCTACTTTATGACGTGACAAAAAATCTCTCCTTTCATAATCATTATGATTAGAAAGAAGAGATTCGATACAATTATTCTCCAAAATATTTAAATTTTTTTATCTTTTTTATAATAATAGTATTATCTAGATGTATTGTTTCATTACTTGACATTTCTATATTTTTTTTGGTTACTATTATCCATTATATAGAATACACTTTCACCAATTACAAAAGAATACCATCACACCTACTATTTTATTCTTTTTATTAATATAAAATCCTATATTATTTTAATTTTAAAACAATCATAAATAATATAAAAAGAATTACAAGTAATACTACTAATATAATTTTTAAATCTAAATTAGCAATTATTATCTTTTTTTTAGGTTTTTCTTCTTTTTCTTCAACCTCATAATCATCATAGATGAATTTATTTGATGTATCATCTGTATTATCTACTTCAGCATTAACTATAGATTTTCCACATCTTTGACAAATATCCATCCAATCTTCATTTTTTTCTCCACAAGCTGAGCAAATTCTCATAATTCCTCCTATTTATTCTTTTTTACAAAATTATATGAATCTTTACACATTTCATCGATTTCTAATTCTGCTTTCCAATTTAGTAATTCTTTAGCTTTTTTTGTTGAAGCATAGCATGCATCAATATCTCCAGGTCTTCTATCTACAATTTTATAAGGAACTTTAACATTGTTTACTTTTTGGAATGTATTTACTATTTCTAAAACACTATAACCTTTTCCAGTACCAAGATTATATGTATCTACTCCTTTATCTTTCATTACTTTTTCAATTGCTTTTATATGACCTTTAGCTAAGTCGACAACATGAATATAATCTCTTACTCCTGTTCCATCTTTAGTATTATAATCATTTCCAAATATACTTAATTCTTTTAATTCTTTATTAGCAACTTTTACTATATATGGCATTAAATTATTTGGTATTCCATTAGGATCTTCTCCAAGTAAACCACTTTTATGAGCTCCAATTGGATTAAAGTATCTAAGAATAGCAATACTCCATTCATTATCTGAAGTATACAAATCTTTTAAAATCATTTCTATCATTAATTTGGTAGGACCATATGGATTAGTTGTTGATAATGGAAAATCTTCTAATATTGGTAATTTTTTTGGTTTTCCATATACTGTAGCACTTGATGAAAATGCTATTTTTTTACAATTATGTTTTGTCATTACTTCTAGTAGTGTTAACGTAGAATCTAAATTATTTCGATAGTACATTAATGGTTTACTAACACTTTCTCCAACTGCTTTATATCCTGCAAAATGAATTACTGCATCAACTTTTTCTTTTTCAAATATTTTATCCATAGCAGTATAATTACATACATCTTCTTTATATAATTTAACTTTTTTACCAGTTATTGTTTTTATTTTATCAATAACATCTTCCTTTGAATTAGAAAGATTATCAACAATTACAACTTCATATCCACTTTCTAATAATTCTACACAAGTATGGCTTCCTATATAGCCACAACCTCCAGTAACTAGTATTTTCATATTACCTCCATCTATTTAATCTATACTCTCTCATTTGTTTCTTAATAAAACTAATAATATATATTA
>CACXGX010000055.1 GCA_902767365.1 uncultured Erysipelotrichaceae bacterium | reverse complement strand
GTGAAGGTGGAAGAACAGTTGGTGCTGGTAACGTTACTGAAATCATTGAATAGTAAAAATAGACTCGAAAGAGTCTTTTTTATTGCAAAAAAAAATTTGATGTTTATTATCAAACTTTTTTTTAATTAATTATTTTCTGGTGTAGTAGGTTGTGGTTTTTGATAGAATGAAGTATTACCGCTATCATTCTTTTGGTAAGCAGATTTAATTGTATCAAGGTTAGTAGCTACGTTATCAAGTTCTTTTACTAATTCCTTGATTTTTGTTTCAATTCTATTTAATTCCAATTCTAGATTTTTAACTGAATTATCACCTTGAATTGCTTGATGAATAAGTGCTTTTTTAGCACCTATTTGTGATGCTACAATATTTATCTTTTTTTGGTAATTATTTATAGCTGCTTTTATTTTAACAATACCATTTACATTAATTCCAGTAGTAGTTGTTGTCGTTGCCATCTTTATTTCTCCTTCCTATATTTTATTTCATGCTATTAGCAATTGTGCTTTGCATTTTAGCAAATTGATTTGAATCAGTGTCGAAATCTTTTTCTAACTCTGCGATTAGTTTTTTTATTTCACTATCAGCATAAGTGATATCGTCTTTAATTAATTTTTTAAATTTATCAGCATCTGCACCTACCCAGTATTTTGATACTTCGTTTAAAAGATTTGTTAACTCACTTCCTGTTAACTCAGCTCTAACTTTTTTAAGGTCTCCTGTTAAATCTGCTAATAATTTTTTTCTTCCTGCTGTGTCTCTTCCGTAGGTAGCATTAGACATAGAAAATGTAGTATTTGCCATTTTTCTTTCCTCCTTTATTTTAAGTTAACATTTTTTTAGCTTCTTGTAAATATATTCTACATTTTTTTACTATCGATGTGTATAGTATATAAATCATTTTTGAAATCTATATATTCTTGAAATAACCATTTTGTTATTGTATAATTTTATATAGAATAGAGAGTGGTGAAAATGAAGTTATTGATTTATGATGATAGTAAAATTACTTATAATTCTTTACCTTCTGATGTTCAGGGTTCATATGTAATTGATTATATTTCATCTAATGATAATTTTTCTGAATTAATAACTTTAGAAGCTGTTGATGGTGTTTGGAATATTACTGGTAATAAAAATACTTATATTTATTTAAGAAGCCAATCTTACGTTAAAGCCCCTCTAATAGAATATACTGTTTATGATATATTATTTAGTATTTTTAATAAAACTATTAAAGTTGTATCAGTTCCAGATAATGAATCACTAAGATTTTTAAATAGAATAGTTACAGATAGGATTTCTATTGGTCAATCTCAATCATGTACAATTCGTTCTTCTATTTCTACATTAAAAGAAGTTCATGCGTATATTGATTATGTTGAAGGTGAGTATATTTTAACTCAAGCGGATCAAAGTTGTTTTGTTTATGTTAATAATAGAAGAGTTACAAAATATAAATTAAAGTTTGGAGACATTATTTTTATCGAGTGTATTAAAATTATATGGATGAATAGTGTAATAGCAATTAATAATCCTAATAATTCACTTTCTTTTAGTTCGTTTAATTATGCTAATATAAATTTGGATGATTCTTCTAATTATACTTTAACTACTGAATCAGAAAGAAATATGAAATTATATTCTGATAATGAAGTTTTTTTTCATACTCCTAAAATTAAAAGTTATATAAAGGAAGAAAAAATTACAATTGAACCTCCACCAGAAGTTATAAATAATGAAAAATCTCCAATAATTTTAACTATTGGTTCTAGTGCTTTAATGGGGGTTACTTCATGTTTTACTGGATTAACTGCAATTCGTGATAGAAGTAAGGGAACAATGGATGATTTTTCGTTCTTTGTTCAAATTGGTATTTGTTTAATAATGCTTGTTTCTTCTGTTCTATTGCCAATAATTACTGAATGGTGGCAAAGAAGACAAGAAAAGAAACGTGAAAAACTAAGGCAAGAAAAATATCACGAATATCTTGATAAAAATAAGGCTACAATTGAAGAGATAATAAAAAAACAAGAGACATTATTAAGAGAAAAACATTTAACTTTAGATGAAATTGTAAATGAGACTAAATCTAATGGTTATAATTTGTGGAGTAGAGAAGTTGTTGATAAAGATTTCTTGACTATTAGACTTGGAGTTGGAACGATGCCAGCATATATTACTATTGATGCTCCAAATGAACAATTTTCAATTTATGATGATAAATTAAAAGATGAAGCTTTTTCACTTGTTAATGAAGAAAAATTACTTAGAAATGTTCCAATTGTTATATCTATGGTAGAAAATAGAATAACTCCAATAGTTGTTCAAAATGAGAATTATAAACAATATATTGATAATATAATGCTTCAGCTAATGTTTTATTATAGTTCTATTGATTTAAAAATGGTTGTTTTAACAAATGAAAATAATTCTAATAATTTGAGCTATTTAAAGTATTGTCCTCATTGTTGGAGTAGTAATAGAGAGGTTAGATTTTATTCGTCTAATGAATCTGAAGCTTCTCAGTTGAGTCTTTATCTTGAGCAAATATATAATAAAAGATTTAATGCTAACGGAGCTAGTGAAGATGAAGTAACATATACTAATAAAAAGGAAGCTTATAAAGAATTTGATGATTATTATTTAATTATTACTGATGATTTTAAAAGTGTTAAAGATTTATCTATCATTAATAGAATAATTAATAGTGAAACAAATGTTGGATTTTCTCTTTTAGTATTTTCTAATTCATTAAAAAATTTACCTAGTAGATTAGAAAAATTTATAGTTGTTGAAAGTGGTCAAAGTGGTGTTTATAGTAGAACTTTTGATAATACTAATTTAGGTAAGTTTACCGCAGAATATTTAAATAATTATGATATTAATCAATTAACTTTAAAAATTGCAAATATTCCTTTGCCAGTTGGTGATGGAGCATCACTTCTTCCTAAGACAATAAACTTTTTGGAATTATATAATGTTGGTAAAATAGAACATTTAAATATTATTTCTAGATGGAAAACAAATACTCCAATGACATCGTTGAATGCGCCAATTGGATTTCAAGCTAATAATAAACAAATTGGCTTAGATTTACATGAAAAAGCTCATGGGCCACATGGTTTAATTGCAGGGTCTACTGGTTCTGGTAAATCAGAGTTTATTATTACCTATATTCTATCTATGGCGGTTAATTATCATCCATATGAAGTACAATTTGTACTTATCGACTATAAAGGTGGTGGACTTGCAGGAGCATTTGAAAATAGGGAAAAAGGTATTAAAATTCCTCATCTAATTGGAACAATCACAAACTTAGATAAAAGTGAAATGAATCGTACATTGGTATCTGTTAAGAGTGAACTTGAAAGAAGACAAAGAAAATTTAATGAAGCCCGTGAAGCTTTAGATGAAGGTACAATTGATATATATAAATATCAAAGATTATATAGAGAAGGAAAAGTTAAAGAACCAATAAGTCATTTATTTATTATTAGTGATGAGTTTGCTGAGTTAAAACAACAACAACCTGATTTTATGGATGAGCTTGTTTCAACAGCTCGTATTGGACGTTCTTTAGGAGTACATTTAATACTTGCAACACAGAAACCAGCTGGAATAGTAAATGATCAAATATGGTCAAACTCTAGATTTAAGATTTGTTTAAAAGTTCAAACTGCTGAAGATAGTATTGAAATTTTAAAAAAGGATGATGCATCTAAAATAAAAGAAACTGGTAGATTTTATTTGCAGGTTGGAAATGATGAATTGTTTGAATTAGGGCAATCTGCTTGGAGTGGTGATAAGTATTATCCAACAGAACATCCTATTGCTAAAATTGATGATTCTATAGATGTCATTAGTAATGATGGAACGATTATCAAGTCAATTAATGATGATGCTAAACAGTTTTCTGAAAATAAAGGAGAACAACTAACTAATATTGTTCAATATTTATATGATTTAGCTATTAAAGAAAAAATAAAGTTTAATTCATTGTGGTTACCTAATATCCCTGATGAAATATATTTAGGTAATATAGTTAAGAAGTATTCTTATACTCCTGTTCCTTTTAAAGTTGAAGCTATAATGGGTGAATATGATAGGCCTTCAAATCAAGAGCAAGGTTTATATAGTATTCCATTAACTGATAATGTATTAGTTTTCGGTGGACAAGGTTCAGGTAAAGAAAACTATTTATCAACATTTATATATTCATGTTGTATATTACATAGCCCTAGTGAAGTTAATTTTTATATTTTAGATTTTGGATCTGAAGCTTTATCTGTATTTAATAAAATGCCACATGTTGGTTCATTTGTTACTAGTGAACAAAAAAAATTAGTATATTCTGTTCTTTCATTTGTTGAATCTCAAATTCAAAAAAGAAAAAATTTATTTGCTGATTATCAAGGAAGTTATAAGACATATTGTGAAAAAAGTGGTAAAACTTTACCTGTTATATCTGTAATTGTTAATTCGTATGAAGGATTTAGAGAAAGCTGTGATGATTATGATGATTTTCTAACACATTTAATACGTGAAGGAAGCAAATATGGAATTATATTTGTTCTTACAGCAGTTTCTACAAATGCTATTAGAAGTTCTTTAGTTGAAATGTTTAATAATAAAGTTATTTTACAGGCTCAAGATCCATTTGATTATCAATTTATTTTAGGAGCACCAAATGGAATGATTCCTAAAAAGGCTTATGGTAGAGGAATTACTATTATCGGTGGAAGTGCTTGTGAATTTCAAACTTTATTAATTAATAATAGAGATGATATTCCAGATACTATTAAGTCAGGTTCAAAACAATTGATGGACTATTATAAGTATAAAGCCCCAGAAGTTAAAATAATGCCGAGTAGTGCTACTTTTGACGATCTTTCTTCTAATGTTAAATTAGTAAATAAAGTACCTTTAGGATATTATTCAGAGACATCGGATGTATTTTATTTTGATTTTACTAGAAATAAAAATACGTTGTTTATTGGTAATGGAATAATGGATGATAGTCGCTTTATGTGTACTATAATAGATTTATTAGATAATATTAAAAATATTAAATTAAATATATTAGATATAAGTTGTAGTATTAATACAGATGGTAATGCTTCTTATTATAATAGTGATTTTATATATCCTTTAAATGAAATAGCAACTACACCTAGTGATGTTGTTCAAATTAATATCATTATAGGAATTGGATATGCAAAAGATTTATTATCAGAAGAAGAAAATACTCTACTATGTAACTTGTTATCTAATGGAGTTTCTAATAATTATTTTGTATTATTTGATAATTATAATAGATTTGAAGAATTAAATGGAACTCCTTTATATTCTATTATTAATAATTCTTTAGGTTTTTGGTTTGGTGATGGTATAGATGAGCAAACATTCTTTAAAATTAATGATTTGTTAGATTATGATGCAGAATATAAGTTAGATAATAAAGTATATTATATTGAAAATGGTAATTATATTCTAATTAAAGGTATTGGATATTCGGGAGGAAATGATTTATATGAATAATAAAGTTCTTGTTTCTTTAAAAGTTCCTGAGTTAGATAAATCTTTTGATATTTTTCTTCCTGTTAATAAAAAAATAGGAAATATCATAGTTCTAATTAATAAAATGTTAAATGATATGACAGAAGGAACATATCCTATTAGTAAGAAATCTGCATTATTTAATATGGATACAGAAGAATTATATAAGATAGATGTTCTTCTTATAAATACTACGATTAGAAATGGTTCTAAGTTGTTATTAATTGCCCAATGATAGAATTAACTAGATTAATTAATCTCATGTTTTAAAAACATGAGATTTTTTTATTAACATAAATTAAAAGACCATTGATTTTGTCAATGATCTGATCATTAATTATTGATTAGTAAATTTAAATACTTGTTGAAGGCCATTTGTAGCTTGATATAGGTTGTACATTGTTTTATTTATCATAATTCCAAATTCTCCAATGTATTCCATTATATTTCCTTTGAATGCAAGTTTTGATTGATTTAGACCATATAATGGATTTCTTGTAATATCGAATCCTCCAGTTATTTCTCCAAATATAAATGTTTTTGATTCACTATTAGAATATTGTTCTATTATTTTCCATCTTAATAAATGGGCTGCATTTAAATTACTATATTCTTTTAAGAATCCATCCTCAAATATTGTTATTTTGTTTCCATGCTTAATTACTATACTAAATGCAACGATTCTTCCATCTGGATAATCTTTTAATGTTTGAGTTGATTTTATTAAATGCTCTTTATAACTACTTATTACTTTATCTGATGCCATTTTTTGATTTATAATTTTTTGCATATTCTTTCCAGTATCATTTTTTTCTTGTATTAATTTTGTTAAAACTTCATTTTTTTCCATTTCTTTTTCATATAATGCTTTGCTGTTTATTACGTATTTTTCTGAATTAATTCTTGCTATATATATTTCACAGTCAGGATTATTATCAATTAAATTTTGATAATATTCTATTGGTCTATTAAACTTTTCTTTTGCAATATTGTATATGAAATCTATATTTTTAGTATCATCTCTTAATATTTCAATTCCCAGTCTTGCTGCTTTTCTTAATTTCGTTCTTACTTTCTTATTTGTTTTTGATAAAAGGGTTTTTGAATTTATTGGTAAGCTTGTGATAGCATACCATCTAGGTAATATTCCTTCAAAGTATAAGTTTTGACCCCTATATTCAAAATTTAGTTTTTTAAGAAAAAAATTAACTATATCTCTTGCATATACATTTGCTTTAATGCTTTCAGATTCTGATTTTTGATCATTTTTATTATTATCTTTTATGGATCCATTTTTATTTCTTATTGAAAGTACTATTGGTGGGTCCATTGTAAATGACATTATTTTCTTTTCTATTAGATAACGTCTAAATACTTTAAAAGCTTCTTCTGCAAAATGATAATCTTCAAAATCTAATAGTGGGCCTCTTGGAGCGTATGACAAACTTTGACCCATATATACTACTTTAGTAAGCAATAATGTCACACCTTTTATTGCAAGGCTATCTTCAAAACCTAAATATAGAATGTTATATCCTAAAGTTTCTGCAGCTTTACCAAAATTTGATGTTTGCCATGGATTTGCATTTTCATGTGATTTTGCATAGTTATCAAAATCTTCTGCACTTAATTCTACTATTTTCATATACCTGCCTCACAATCATAGATACATTATAGCATAATTTAATTGAATTTGAAATATTATGTAGTATAATTTTATTGGGTGATAATATGTTTCAGAATAATAAAATATTGATTTTAGGTTTTGCAAGAAGTGGATATGAAGCTGCAAAATTTTTACTAAATAGAGGTAATACTGTATTCTTAACTGATTTAAAAACAGATCATGATGAAAATCAAATTAAAGAGTTGGAAAATCTTGGAATACATTTTGTTCTTGGAGAACATCCTGATGATTTACTTGATAAATCATTTGATTACTTAATAAAAAATCCTGGAGTTCCAATTGATCATAAATATGTTCTAAAAGCAAAAGAATTAGATATTCCTGTTATAAATGAAGTTGAACTAGCTTTTAGATTGTTACCAAAAGAAAAAAATATTAAATTTGTTGCTATTACTGGTACTAATGGTAAAACAACAACAACGACTCTTGTTTATAAATTCCTATTGGAAGATGGTAAAAGAGCTCATTTAACTGGTAATATAGGGTTCCCTTTAATTGGCTTTTTAGATAAATTAGAAAATAATGATATTATTGTTATGGAAACTTCTTGCCAACAGTTAGAAAATTTGATAGAGTTTAATCCTGATATTGCTGTTATGACTAATTTAAGCCCTGCGCATATTGATTTTTTTAAATCATATGACAATTATAAAAGGGTAAAAACAAAAATATTTCAAAATCATAATAAAAATAATATTGCTATTTTAAATTTAGAAAATAAAGATGTAGTTGAATCAACTAAAAATATTAAATCATCAGTTAAATATTTTTCTAGTAAAAAAGAGATAAATGGATCTTATATTAAAAATAATTCTATATATTATTATGATGAAAAAATAATAGATTTATCTGATATTAAATTAATTGGAGTTCATAATTATGAAAATATAATGGCTGCAATAATGGTTGTTAAGGAATTAGGTGTAAAAAATGAATCTATTATAAAAGTTTTAAAAGAATTTTTGGGAGTAGAACATAGAATAGAATTTGTTAGAGAATTAAATGGTGTTAAATATTATAATGATTCTAAAGCAACTAATATAAAGGCAACTCAAATTGCATTATCTTCTTTTAAAACTCCTGTTATTATTCTTTTGGGTGGATTAGATAGAGGCCATGATTTC
The DNA here is from genome assembly GCA_902767365.1 of uncultured Erysipelotrichaceae bacterium. Classification (GTDB taxonomy): domain Bacteria; phylum Bacillota_I; class Bacilli_A; order RF39; family UBA660; genus RUG13868. The sequence goes on along the minus strand of CACXGX010000055.1, from coordinate 7,423 downwards.
TTTGAATTAAAAGATTATATGAAATATGTTAAATATGTAATTGCTCTTGGCCAATGTAGAAATAGAGTAGAGGAGTTTTCTAAAGAATTAGGAATTCCTTGTATAAATGTTGAGACAATGAAAGAAGCTGTTCCAGCCGCTGTTAAAGTTGCTGAAAAGGGTGACACAGTATTGTTGTCTCCTGCTAGTGCGTCATGGGATCAATATAAGAAATTTGAAGATCGTGGAGATGAATTTAAAGAGTTAGTTAATAAATTATAATTATTATGATTAGGAGTTAATATGAAGTGTAAATTTTGTGGCGCTGAAATACTTCCTGGAAAAGATAAATGTGATAGTTGTGATAAATATCAACATGAAGTTAAAGGAGATTTATCTGAAAATACTCAAGAAAAAAAAGATATGATATTGAGTAAAAGAGCTATTTTGAAAAGAAAGAAAAAAATAATATCTATTATTTTTACAATAATATTTCTTGCCATTGTAGTGTGTGCATCAGGATTCTTTTTAATTAAATATTTAGATAATCAATATCTTTTTTTAGGAAATTGGAATTGTAATAAAGGTAGTTTAATTTTAGATATTGATGATTCTACTTTTAAAATGAATTTTGATTCTAGTGGATATCAAGAAGCTGAATATGCAATTGATTCTAAAAATGATAATAAGTATGACTTAAATGTATCTTCTGTAAAAAAGACAATTAATGGTGGATCATTTGTAGATAATTCTAATACATTATTTCAAATAATTTTTGATAGTGAAAATCATACTAAAATGACATTAATTAATAAAACAACAGATTTTGAATACACTTGTTATAAAAAATCTAGTTAAAGAATTTGGTTATTCCAATTATTTCTAATAGAATCTTAATATTTTAGTTGATAACAATTCGATTTAAAAAAAAGTAGTTGATAATAATATATATTTAACCTTATTGGTCTTGGATATTTTCACTATATTATTTTAATGATAAAGATTTGTAATCCTATTAGGAACATAAATGCTCATTAGTTGTGGAATAGATATTTATTTCAATTATTGTTTTATCTTTAATTATAGTAATTAAAAAAGTATATGTTTACATTTAATTAATTAACACTTGTATTAGTGTTGATTATTTGATAAAATACTATCTAGTAAACGAGGTGATACAAGTGAAAGTAGTATTATTAGTTATATGTGTATTATTAATAGCAATTGTATTATTACAAAGTAATAAAGCAGAAGGGACTTCTCAAATAATATCTGGTGGTAATTCTGATTTATTTAGTCAAAGAAAAGAACGTGGAATTGAATTATTTATTAGTAGATTAACTTTTGCATTGGGTACATTATTCTTTGTGATTTGTGTAATAATGAATATTATGTAATTAAAGCCTTAGGGCTTTTTTTATTTTGTTTTTTGTTTTATAATATATTTGTATATAATAAGAGGTGGCTATGAAAGAAGAAGAAAACAAACAAGAAGAAAATATAAAAGAAGAAATTGTTCTTACAGAAGATATTTTGAGTCAAAATATTGCTAAAAGCAATGAAGATTTTATAAATTCTTTTGAAAAATTACAAAATAAGAAATCTAGAAAACAAATTTTTAAAAAGAAACCATTTATTATAGGTACAACAGTTTTTGTTGTTTTATTACTAAGCTTATTTGGTTTTCTATTATTAGGTTCTCATACTGATGAAGAAAAACTTTCTAGTAATTTTGCTATTACTAGTATAGTTCCAAAAACAAAGGGTAATTATATTTCAAATAATGAAACTTTTGTAGTAAAAACAAGTGTTGCAAATGAAGAAATATTAAGAAATCATTTATATGTTGAACCAGCAGTTAATTATGATATTAAAGAAATCAATTCAAGAGAATATGAAGTTTCTTTAAAAAATGTACCTAGTGATTCTCTAGTTAATCTTTCACTTATTAAAAATGAGGTTAAGTCTTATAGTTGGGCTTTTCAGTCAACTAAAGATTTGAAAGTATTATCTATTTATCCTAGTAATGGTTCTTCAGCGGTTTCAACTTCAACCGGTATAAGTGTAGTATTATCTTATAGAGATGTTGAAAATTTTGAAGATCATTTTACTATCTCTCCAAAAGTTGAAGGGGATTTTGTTCATAATGGAAGAACTTGGAAATTTATTCCAAAAGAAAATTTGAAAGATAAAACTACTTATACAATTACTATTACAAGTGGATTAAAAGCAGGTGATTATGTATTAGATGAGTCTGTTACTACTAATTTTTCAACATATGATAGACCTCAAAGTGGAGTAGTTAATAATGAAACTGAAAGATTATATCGTCATTCTTTCATTTCTTCAGATAAAATTAATACTTTTACTCCAAATGAACAAATAACATTCAAGATGATGTTAGATAATAGATATCCAATTAAAACAATCAAAATGTATAAGTTTAATACTTATAATGATTTTATGAAGTTCTTAAATAATGAAAATGATTATAAGACTACATCTTTAGGTGAACAACCATTTACTAAGATTGATAAATATTATTCATATGTTTTAAATAATAAATTTGATGTCGGTTATTATGCAGAAGAAATATATTTATCTAATGGAGAATTATATGCAACTATTCCAGTTCAAGTTAATAAATTATCTGCATTTATGTTTGCAGCAGATGATGATTTGTTGGTATGGGTTGGTAGTGGCGATAGTTTATTAAAAGATATAGATGTATCATATGCAGGAAAAAGCTATAAGACTGATAATGATGGTGTTGCAGTAATAAAAAAATATAATGATGAATCTTCAAAAATGAAATATATAAATGTTGGAGATAAGACAACTCCTTTAGTTATAGGAATTGATAACTTTAAAAAATATGATTATCCTGAGGCATATATTTATACAGATAAACCTATGTATAAAAATACTGATACGATTAGTATATGGGGATATATTCCAATTAAATTTTATACTGATTTGTTGGATGATTATAATAAGGGTAATTTTAGTTTAACTATAAATGAAGAAAATGTTCCTATTACTATAAATGAAGATGGAACATTTACTACAAAGTATTCACTTGATAATCATATGGATACGTATTTAATGATTGAATTAAGTTACAAAGATTGTGGAGTTGCATATAGATATGTTGATGTAAAAAATTATTCTAAACAAAATTATGAATATGATATTATTATGGATAACAATTATGTTAAAGCAGGTAAAAACTTTGATTTTGTTGTTCATGTTAATCATGTATCAGGAATTAATGTTCAAAACAAAACAATAACTGCAAGTTATGATGGTAAAGTATATACTTCTACAACTGATAGTAGTGGAAATGCTAGATTTTCTCTTCCTACTAAAGCAACAAAGGATGATAGTGGATTATTATGGCAATATGTTACTTTAAATATTGGTGATTCTGAATATAATGAAAATGAGTTGGGATTTAATTTTTATATAGTTAATCATGTTATAGTATATAAAGATAATTACTATGATAATTATGATTCTAAAAATAAAACATCTAGTATTCAATTAGTTCTTATTGATCCTGATAAAAAAGTTGATAATATTGATTACAGTAATTACTATGATTTATTGAAAATAGGTGATTATAACGGAAAAGTAACGGTTAAGTTATATGAACAACATTATCAAAAAGTATTTTCTCATTCATATTACAACGAATTTACAGAAGAAAAAGAAGATGTTTATGATTATAAAGAAGTAAGTAATAAAGTTGTAGAATCAAATACGATTAATGTAGTGGATGGTAAAGTTATTTATAAAGTTAATTATGATTTAAAGAAAAGTAGTGATAGTGATAATTATTATTATCATTTAGAATATACAGTTAATTATAAAAATGAAGAAGTAAAACATTCAGTATTTATTTATGATTATTCATATTATGAATACAAACAATATGGTCAAAATATTGATAGTGATTTCTGGAGAGGATTTTATGGATCAGATGACTATAATTACTATAGATATTTCTTAACAAGATCAAAAAAAGATTCAAAATATTCTATTGGGGATTTTATAACTTATAGTTTAAATTCATTTAATGGTTCTACTATTGGTAAAGATTCAAAAGTGTTAAGAGTTCTATTTAAAAATAAGATTTTAGATAAAAAAATATTGAATACTGATTCGTTAGATTATTCAGATGAATTTATTAGTTCTTTTGTTCCAGGTGTTGGACAAGTTGGAGCACTATTTAAAGATGGAAAATTTTATAGATTCCCTAGTTACTTTTATGATTATAATGAAAATGATAGTAAATTGAATATTGAAATATCTTCCTCTAAAGAAAAGTATTCTCCTGGTGATACTGTTAAATTAACTATTACTACAAAAGATCAAAATGGAAAAGGTATAAGAAGTAAGGTTAATGTTAGTGTTGTAGATAAAGCAATATTTAATGTAATACCTGATAGTACTTATATTGTAGAAAATGTTTATTCTGATATTGGTTATAGAGCTTATACATATTCTACATATAGAGATTTTGAATTAGGTATGGAAAATGGTGGAGCTGGAGATACTGGCGGTAATGCTCCTAGAACAAAATTTAGTGATACAGTTTATTTTAAAGAATTAGAAACAGATGAAAATGGTAATCTTGAATTAGATTTTAAATTAAATGATTCAGTTACAACATTTGTTACTACTGTTCATGCTGCTAATAAAGACGGATATGTCGGAGTAAATAAAAAAGAAATTGTTTCAACTGTACCTCTTGCTATATCTGTGGTTGAACCTAATGGATTAAAAGAAGCTGATGATGCTGTTATTAGCGCAAATAGTATTGGTGATGTTCAAGGTGATGTTAATTATTTATTTGAATTAGTTGGTACAGATAAAAAAATTGAAAAGAAAGCCAAAGTTGGGGTTGCTGTTTATGCTAATTTTGGACATCTTGAAGAAGGAGAATATAATGTTAAAGTAACTGCTACTAGTCAAAATAATAAAGATTCAGTTCAATTTCCATTTATGGTAAAGAAAACGCAACAAGAAATATCTGTTAAGGCTATTTCAACTATTAAAGACTTAAAAAATATAAAACCTACTAAAAATCCTATTGTACTTGAATTTTATAAAGCAGATTTTAGTACATATATGAAATATTTAGATATTATAGTTGGTACTAATCAAGATAGGTTAGATACAAAGGTTGCATATTATAAAGGATTAGATCTTGAAAATAAATATTATGGTAATAATTATCCTATTAATATAAGTGATATGGAAAAATTTAATGATAATGGAGTATTAAAATATCTAGAAAACGATAATCCTTCATATGAAGCTACTGCATTAGTTAATTATTTATATCCTAAATTATATGAATTAGATAAAGATAAATTTTATAAAGAACTAGACGATACTGATTCAATTTATATAGCTCTTAATAATATTTTGGTTCTTGCTTCAATGAAACAACCGGTTCTTGATGAATTAAGATATATAAAAAATAGTATTCCTGATGATCAAGAATTAAAAGTTAAACTTGCATTAGCTTTTATATTTGTTGGAGATTATGACTCTGCAAAAGAAATATATAAAACAATTAGCAATACTGAAAATAATGGAATTAAAACTATTGTATCAACGTTTATAGATAAAGAAAATGCTGCTAAAAATATTGATACATTATATAAAAATGATGTTTCTAATAGATATGTATATTTTGCTATGTTATCATATTTCTTAAATAATGAATCTGATTTATCTAGAGAAAGTACAGTTAAAGTAAGTTATGGTTCTAATACAAAAGAAGTTAAACTTAAAGGTTTAATGATGAAAAAACTTGTTATTAATAATAAAGATTTAGAGACATTAAAGATTACAAGTGATGATGATAATGATAAGATAAATTACTATTATGAAGGTGGTATTAGTGAAATAGAAGAAAAGAATATTAAAAATGATTTAAGTATTTCTATGTCTAATTCTAATATTTCTTTAGGTCAAACTGTTTCATTGAATATTGATTTATCAAAATTTAAAGATAGTGGTAATTTAAAGATATATCTTCCAAATTCTTTAAGACTTGCTGGAAGTGTGGATAATGCTGGAGTTTATTTAAGTGCTAATAGAGGAGAATATTTAGTTTTATATGTTTCAGAAACTCATGGTAAAAAAGTAAGTATTCCTCTTTATGTTACATATCCTGGTAAATATAAAATAGAAGAGATAATATTGAAGAATGGTGATACATATCATATATCAAATTCTTTAGATGTTAATATTAAGTAAAATAAAAGCGTAAGTTTAAATGAACTTACGTTTTTATTTAGAAAATAAGCCTTTTATGTTATATAATATTATTGTAATTAGGATGTGAATTTATGAAAGAAAGAATAATAGATGCTTTAAAAAGTGTAAATAGAGCTTTAAAATATGAAGAAATAGACTCTTTACTTAATATAAAAACAATTGAAGAAACTAGAGAAATGAGTGATGCTTTAGAAGAATTAGAAAAAGATGGGGAAATATATCATTCTAATAAAGATAAATATATGCTTTTTTCTCATAGTAATTTAAGAAAAGGTGTTTTAAGTGTTAATAAAAAAGGCTTTGGCTTTGTTTTAGTAGATGGAGAAGAAGACATTTTTATTCCTATTGACAATATTAATGATGCAATTGATGGAGATGTTGTAGCTGTTGAAATCGTAGATAGTGATGGAGATGGAAGAAGAGATGGAAGAATAGTTAAAGTTTTAAAAAGAAATTTAACTACTGTAGTAGGAGAAATATATTTTAAAAAGAATATTGGACATATTATTCTTGATGATAAAAAATTAAAACTTGACATTGAAATACCTAAAAAGAAAAATATGGGTGCTGTAGATGGACATAAAGTAGTCGTTGCTATTGACTCAATTAGTAAAAATAAATGTATAGGTAGAGTAATAAAAATTCTTGGTCATAAAAATGATCCAGGAGTTGATATATTATCAATTGTTGAAAAATATGAAATAAAATATGAATTTGATAAAGAAGTCATCGAAGAATTAGATTCTATTCCTGAAGAGATAAGTGAATCTGATAAAAAAGGTAGAAGAGATTTGACTAATCAAGTTATTTTTACTATTGATGGAGATGATACTAAAGATATTGATGATGCTATATCTGTTGAAAAACTAAGTAATGGTAATTATAAATTAGGAGTTCATATAGCAGATGTATCTTATTATGTTAAAGAAGGAAGTCCACTAGATAACGAAGCAATGGAACGTGGAACAAGCGTTTACCTAGTTGATAGAGTAATACCAATGTTACCTCATAAACTATCTAATGGTATATGTTCTTTAAATCCGGATGTTGAAAGGCTTACTATTTCATGTGTTATGGAAATAAGCCCTAAAGGCAAGATTGTTGATTATGATATATTTGAAAGCGTTATTAAATCTAGAAAACAAATGAC
>CACXGX010000054.1 GCA_902767365.1 uncultured Erysipelotrichaceae bacterium | reverse complement strand
TGATGATTTAATTGATTATGTTATTAATACAGAAAAAGATGTTGAATTGCAAGTTAAAGAATTTTTGAATAAATATAAAATAGTTTAAGTAAGGAGATGACTCTCATGAATGAAAATAAAACTAATATAAATTGGTATCCGGGGCATATGGCAAAAGCAAAAAGAGAATTAAAAGAAAATATGCAATTAATAGATATCATATACGAAGTAATAGATGCAAGAATGCCAATTAGCTCTAAAATAATTGATATTGATGAAATAACAACAAATAAGCCTAAAATATTAGTTGTTTCAAAATACGACATATGTGATAAACAAATTACAGATAAAATACTTGAAACATATAAAAATTATACAATAGTTAAGATAGATTTAATTAAAGGAAATACAAATATATTAATAAGTAAAACAAAAGAAATATTGAATAATATTAATAATGAAAGAATGAAGAAAGGGCTTAAACCTAGAAAGGCAAGAGTTGCAGTAATAGGGGTGCCAAACGTTGGGAAAAGTACTTTAATTAATAAATTAGTAGGGAAAAAAGTAGCACAAACTGGAAATACACCAGGAGTAACAAAATCTCTTGGCTGGACAAGAATAAATAGTGATATCGAACTACTTGATTCACCAGGTATATTATGGCCTAAACTAGAAAATCAAGAAAATGCCAAAATTTTAGCGGCATTGTCATCAATTAAAGAAGAAATATTAGATCAAGAACAAATAGCAAGGTTTATAATTAGTAAAATGGAAGAATTATATCCCGATAAATTAATAAATAGATATAAATTAGACAAAATTGATAGAAAGACAATTTACAATGAAATAGCATTAAAAAGAGGTTTATTATTAAAAGGAGGAGTACCAGATTTTGATAAGGTATATAAAACTATAATAAATGATTTAAAAGATGGAAGATTTGAAAGTATTACACTAGATAGAATATAAGGGGATACAATGAAAAAAAGAAAACTAAAAAAGAAATTTAAAGTACTGATTGTACTATTATTAACTGTTTTATCAATAACTATTGGTATAGTATTATACATAAGCAATAATAAAATAAATGAAGATGCTCTTGAAATAAAATTAATTGGTGATGATAATATAACAATAAAATGGAATGAAGAAAAATATATAGATGAAGGGGCTACTGCAAAATATAAAGATAAAGATTTAACAAATAGTATTGAAACATCAGATAATTTACAATTAGATAAAATAGGAAAATATTCATATAAATATAAAATTAAATATAAGAATATTGAAAAAACAATTGAAAGAATTGTTAATGTAGTCGAATATACACCACCAGAAATAAAATTAAAAGGAGACGAAAAAATAATTGTTGCAGAAGGACAATATAAAGAAAAAGGAGCAACAGCTATAGACAATTATGACGGAGATATAACGGATAAAATAGAAATTGATACTAGCAATTTTGAAGACAAAGTAGGTACTCAAAAAATAATATATAAAATTAAAGACTCAAGTGGAAATGAAAACTCAGTAGAAAGAACAGTCATAATCAAAGAAAAAGCAAAGAACACTAAAAATCAGAAGGTTGCAGTACTAAATTATCATTTTTTCTATAAAGACGAAGAAGATAGGAAGAAAAACTGTAATCAAAGTATCTGCCTTGATATAAAAAAATTTAAAGAGCATTTAAAGTATTTAAATGATAATGAATTTAAAATACTTACAATAGATGAATTTGTTGAATGGATGTATGGTGAACTTGAAATACCTGAAAAATCAGTTTTAATAACAATTGATGATGGATGGTGGGGAACAAGTAAAGAATTTGGTAATTACTTAATACCAGCATTAGAAGAATATAAAGCACATGCCACACTATTTTTAGTAGTAGGGTGGTGGGAAACAAAAAATTATGAATCTAAATATTTAAGTCTTGAATCACATACATACGATCTACATTACGAATATGGAAATAAATGTAAATATAGATCAAAAGTAAACTGTGTACCATATGATGAATTAAAAAAAGATTTACATAAATCAGCATATGTACTAAAATCACATAAAGCCTTTTGCTTTCCATTTTATGACTATACAGAACAATCAATAAAAGCAGTTAAAGAAGAAGGTTTCAAAGTAGCATTTATTGGAGGATATAGAAAAGCATCAAGATCTGATGACAAATATAAGATTCCAAGATACCCAATTCAATCAAGTATAACAATGAATGAATTTAAAAATATGGTTAATTAAAAAATTCCCTAATAAGATAAAGTACCCAACTTAGTTGACACACATAAAAAAATAAGTGTGTGATATTATTAGGTCAACTAAGGAGGTACTTTTTCTATG
>CACXGX010000053.1 GCA_902767365.1 uncultured Erysipelotrichaceae bacterium | reverse complement strand
TTCTGGTCTTACTCCTAGAGTCAACGCAACTTTATTCATCTCCGCAGTAAATTCTACAACTTTTTGAAATTTTATTCTTGCATTTTTGCTGTTTCAATAGTTGCTTCTAAAAAGAATTTAATCCAAGATATCATATCATTTGCATCCTCAACTGTTGGAACTCTTATATAACCTTTATTATTAGCTTGTGAATAATAACGATTATCGTAATCCATATACCAATTTGTTGCACCACCGTCAATAACTAAATTTGAAATTTTTAAAGTGTTTCCAGTTGTTGTAGAAAACAAACCGTTCAAATATCCATTTTCACGAGTTAATGAATGATTAGAACCATCAATAGTAACATTATAATCGATATTTAACAATTCATTAAAACCAATATCTTCTTTAATTATTATTTCTTCATTTTTATTATTAATCGCATCTTTTAACTCTTGAAATGAACTTACTTCAATACCTTCTGCATTTACCATAAATGGCATTAATAATATCAATAATATCAATATTTTTATAACTCTATGATTCTTCATGTATTATTTGACTCACCACAATTATCTTACTATTATTAGCATATAATCTTTATATTTTTTGCTCAATATTTTTTATACAAAATAATAGAAATGCTTTTTTCTAGTGTAAACTTGAAGATATTATAAAAAGAATCAATTAAAAAAAGCTAAATTTTGTATGTTTGTGAACATACTTTTTGAAGAAAATTGGATAACTTTTGAAGAAGAACAAAAAATGATTATTAGATATTAAATTATATGTAATTTTTTGATTAATATACAAAATTATATACGATTAGTGTTATATTATGTAAATTAATAATGAATGAAAAAATAAGAACTGGAAAGAATAATAATGAGTTTGGTATGAAAATAAGTGAGCTTTTGTAATCGTGATTTGGTGAATAATTATATTTGTAATTATCATAGAGATTCAAAAGTAAGAGAAAATAGTTAATAGATATAATTATAATACTAAAAAATTAAATAATATTTACTTATTGTTTACATTACTTAACCTTTATTTTTTGATACAAACTTGTTTAATAATATGCTTTTTTGTATAATTATAATGTAAAGTAGGTGGTTTTATGAAGCGTTTACTATTATTGACTTTAATTATATTTATTCCTTTTTGTGTTGTTAATGCTAAAGAATTAAATATTACTATAGAAAATGTTTCTATAGTAGAAAATAGTGATACAGTTGATGTAACTTTGTTTTCATATGGAAATAATGAGGTTTTATCTAATATAACATTTAATAATTTAGAAGAATATGTTAAATATAATATTACTATAAAGAATAATGATGAAGATAAGTATTTAATTAAGAGTATTACTGATAATAATGAAAATGATAATATTGAAATAAGATATGAACATTCTTCTGAATATATTGAACCTAATGGTGAGTCTGTTATTACAATGACTATTAAATATAAGAAACAACTTAAAAATGTTGAAAGAATAAGTCTTGATGATATTAGTATTTCTATAATATTTGATGATGGAGAAGTTGTTATTAATCCTAAGACGTTTGATAATATCAATAATTATTTATTTATTGCATTATTATCAATTGCTTGTTTAATTGTGTCTATTAAATATAAAAAAGTTAGAAATAAAATGATACCTGTATTTGTTTTATTCTTACTATTACCTTTAACAGTTATAGGTAAAGAAGTATATACTATGAAATTTATGATTAAGAATATTGATATTACTGGAGTATTTGATGTATTTAGTGTACAAATTAATCCAGATAATAACGATAATGTTATTAATAATGAAATTAGATATGGAGATAAGATTGGCTCTTTAACTAATCCAAATAAAGAAGGATATACATTTATTGGATGGTTTGATAGTAATAATAATCAAGTAACTCCTGATACAATAGTAACTAGTGATTTGACAATAACTGCTAGATATACTGCAATAGAGTATCCGATTACATATAATTTGAATGGTGGGGCATCTACTAATGTTACTAAATATACAATTGAAGATGAAATAAATTTAGTTAATCCAACTAAAAATGGGTATAATTTCTTGGGGTGGTACTTAAATTCTTCTTTTGATGGTGAAACTGTTACAAAGATAAATAGAGGTTCTACTGGACCAAAAGAATTTTATGCTAAGTGGGAAGCAATTGATTATTCTATTACATATAATTTAAATGGTGGAACTCAGGGAATAAATGCCATTTTAGAATATAATGTTGAATCTAATGATTTTGATTTACCTTTACCAAAAAGAACAAATTATCACTTTAAAGGATGGTATTCAAATGAAAATTTAACTGGAAATGTAACAAATAATATTAAAAAAGGAACAACAGGTAATAAAGTTTATTATGCTAAGTGGGAAGAATATAAAGATTATTCTGGATATAATGTATATGATGTTGTTAAAGATGATGCAGTTTCAGATGCAGTAAAAAGTTTATTTGTACCAAGAGATAATGGTGTAGATTTTGGTAAATCATCTGGAATCTCTAATGGTACTGGAAAGTATTATATGGAGTCTACTAAAAATGATCCTCATCCAATTTATTATTATAGAGGAGATGTAGAAGATAACCATGTATTATTTGGTGGATATTGTTGGTTGATTGTTAGAACTACTGATACTGGTGGTATTAAAATAGTTTATGATGGTTTAGAAGACAATGGTAAATGTTTAAAGACTGGAACTGATACGTTTATAAGTAGTAAAATAAAGTTTAATAGTTCATATAGTAGAACTGAGAGTACTGGTTATACTTATAATGGTTCACATACACAAAGTGCAGGAAGATTTTCAAGTTTAACTACTGGAATGATTCTTGGTAATGATGTTGTTTATGAAAATGGAAAATATAAATTACAAGATACTTATGTAATTGATGATGAATTCCAAAATAACATAGATGAAAAAACTAAAACTCATCATTATACTTGTAATACAACAAGTGATGAATGTGAAAGTGTTAGATTTATATTTATGGGAAGAGATCCACAATATTATTATATAACTTTAACTGGTGGAGAAAAGATTGAAGACGTAATTGAATATAAAGCATTTAATCCTTCTAATACTACTAATTCTACTATAAAGACTAATATCGATACTTGGTATTCAAATAATATGACTAGTGTAGAAAGTTATTTAGAAGATACAGTTTGGTGCAATGATAGAAGTCTACCTATTAAAGGTGGATGGGATAAGGATTCATCTATTTATGAAAAAGCAATGTTTGGAGCAACTTATAGAGTATCATCATCATTAAAACCTAGTGTAGCTTGTGTTAATAAAAATGATAGATATACTGTTTCAAGTGAAAAAGGAAATGGAGTATTGAATTATCCTATAGGATTATTAACAGCTGATGAAACTGTCCTTGCTGGATTTGCTTGGTTTGAAGATTCACCTACAACATATTTAAATAATGGCCATTTATGGTGGACAATGTCACCATCATTATTAAGTGCTAACTTTTCATATATTGATGTTGTTTATTCAATGCTTGATAATGTGCATGCTGCTTATATTAGTTCTGGTTCTATTACTACTGGTGGAGTAAGACCAGCTGTTTCATTAAAACCTACTACTAAGATATTATCTGGAAACGGAACAAGAGAAAATCCATATACAGTAGAGTAAAGAGAATTTTAATTAATTCTCTTTTATTTTTGTTATAATATTTATAGGAGGTTTTTATGAGACCAACAGTTTTAGAAGTAGATAAAAATAAATTTAAAAATAATATTAAATTAATTAGAGAGTTTGTACCTAATAAAGAAATATTACCTGTAATAAAGGCAAATGGATATGGAACGTATATTAATAAACAATTGGATATAATAAATGATTTTAATATTGTAGGGGTAGCTATCGTAGATGAAGCTATAGAACTTAGAAAACTTGGATTTAATAAAGAAATTTTAGTTTTAAATCAACCATCATTTGATGAAATAGATGATATTGAAAAATATAATATTATTGTTGGACTTAGTTCTATTGAATTTTTAAATTATGTTATTGATAATAATCGTTCTATAAAAGTTCATTTGGAAATAGAAACTGGAATGAATAGAACTGGAATAAAAATTGATGATATTGATTTTGTTGTTGATAAAATAATTAAATATAAAAAAATAATAGTTGAAGGAATATATACTCATTTATCAAGTGCTGATTATGATAAAGAATATACTAATATGCAACTTTCATTATTTGATAAGTCAGTTAGTATTATAAAAAACAAGATTAATACGATTAAATATGTTCATTCTCAAGCTTCTAATGGTATTTTAAATTATAAAGATAGTGTTACTAATTTAGTAAGAGCAGGAATAATAATGTATGGTTATGAATCTTTTGTTAATTCTAGTAAAATTATTAATGTTGAACCTATATGTAAATTAAAAACTAAGATTACTTATTTAAAAGAAATTAATTCTAATGAATCGGTTAGCTATGGAAGAAAATATATTTCAAAAAAGAAAATGAAAGTAGCAACAATACCAATAGGGTATGCTGATGGGTTAAGAAGAGAATTGTTTAATAAAGGCCAAGTTGTCGTTGATAATAAAAAAGTAGATATTATTGGGACAATATGTATGGATAGTTGTATGATTGATGTAACATCTATAAAAAATGTTAAAGTTGGTGATACTGTATATATTTGGGATAATAAATTTATAACACTTGATGATATTGCTAATAAGTGTAATACAATTAATTATGAAGTGTTAAGTACAATTTCAGAAAGAGTTCCAAGAAAATTTATTTAATATAAGAGGTAGTATATGAAAAGTGATATAGAATTATTTAAAGAGTTTTATAGTGAAACAAAAGATAATATTAGTTTGGTAATAGATAAATATAATAAAGAATTGGTAAAGGATAAAAAAGGATATTTAAAGGATAATTTAGAACTTTTTGCTAATTTGAATTCTGATGGAAAGTTAATTAGAGCAACTTTAATTTCTTTAGGATATAAAATTGCATCTTTAAAAAATATAGATTATAGTTTTAATCTTGGCCTTGCTTATGAATTGTTTCAAACTTCAGTTTTGATTCATGATGACATAATAGATAATGATAATTTAAGACGCGGAAAAGAAACAATACATTATGCTAACTATAAAAGAGATTTAAAATATGATGAAGAAAGTGCTAAAAAAAATTCGGAGTCTATAGGTATTTGTATTGGAGATTATGGCTTTTATGAAGCAAATAAAATAATAATAGATAATTATTGTAGTGATAGTAATTTTAAGGATGTTTTTAGTTATTATAATGATATAGTCCTTAAGACAATAGAAGGGGAATTAATAGATGTAAAATTGTCTTTTGATAGTAGATATAAACTTGATGATACTGATATAGAAAAAAATATTATGGAAGTATATAAGCTAAAAACAGCTTTTTATACAATTATAGGGCCATTATCTTTGGGATTGATACTAGGAGGAATAAAAGATTCTAGGTTAGATAAAATAAAAGAATTTGGTGAAAAGATAGGAATTGCTTTTCAAATACAAGATGATATTTTAGGAATTTATAGTAACTTAGGGAAAGAAGTAGGTTCTGATATAAAAGAATATAAGCAGACTATATTATTTGCTAATGCAATTAAAGATACAAAATATAAAAAAGAATTATTAAAGTATTATGGAAAGAAAGATATTAATATGCAAAAAATAGAAGAGGTTAGACGTATTTTTAAAGAGTCTTTAGCTTATGAAAAAACTTATGATTTAATGAATTCTTTATATAAGGAAGCAAAAAGTATTATAAACGAAGTAACTTGGATTAATGAAGAAGATAAAAAAATTCTAAAAGGGTTTGTTGATTATTTAGTTATAAGAAATAAATAACAATTTTTAGGAGGTTAAAATGGAATTATTAGATGGAAAAATAGTAAAAAAAGAAATATTGGATCAAGTTAAAAAGTTAGTAAATGATATTAATAGACCACTTGGATTAACAGTAATTCAGGTTGGGGATGATGAAGCTAGTAAAGTATATGTTAGGCAAAAAGAAAAGATGGCTAATGAATTAGGATTTAATTTTAATCATATTAAATTTGATGCTGATATTAAACAAGAAAAATTGTTAAAAGTAATAGATAAATTAAATAAAGATGATACTGTTGATGGAGTATTAGTTCAAATGCCTATTCCTGAACATTTGGATTCTAAAATCGTTCAAAATAGGATTTCACCTTTAAAAGATGTTGATGGGTTAACAGATGTTAATGCTGGATGTTTAGTACATAATAAAGATTCTTTAGTACCTTGTACTCCTCAAGGAATTATAGATCTATTGAAGTATTATAATATTTCTTTAGAAGGTAGAAACGTAACTATTGTTGGAAGAAGTGATTTAGTTGGTAAGCCTCTTGCTAATCTTATGATAAATAATAATGCTACAGTTTGTTTATGTCACTCTAAAACAATTGATTTGAAAAAATATACTGCTAATGCAGATATACTGGTTGTTGCAGTTGGGAAAGCCAATTTTATTAAGGAAGATGATGTTAAAGAAGGTGCTGTTATAGTTGATGTAGGTATAAATAGACAAGATGATGGTAAATTGTGTGGAGATGTTTATTTTGATGGTGTTAAAGACAAAGTATCTTTTATTACTCCAGTACCTGGTGGAGTTGGTCAAATGACTGTTGCAGAACTTGCTAAAAATACATATAAGGCATATGTTTTGAGAAATAAAAATAGATAAAATATTACTCTTGAATGTATGTGAATAATATAATATAATGATAATAGAATGTAAGGTATATAAATTTGCCAATATTCTATTTAATATTTTTATATTAAATAATTATTAGGAGGTGAAAATAATGGGAGATAATAAAGAAACTTATGATGGTTTTAAGGTATCTGATTCTTATGTATCTTTAAGTCCAAGTGGTGCAATGAGTGATCATGTTGATGTTGCTGTAGCAAAATATGCGCCAGCTGCAGTTGATTCAATGGTTAATGTTGCTGTAGCAAAATATGCGCCAGCTACAGTTGATTCAATGGTTAATGTTGCTGTAGCAAAATATGCACCAGCTACAGTTGATTCAATGGTTAACGTTGCTGTAGCAAAATATGCACCAGCTACAGTTGATTCAATGGTTAATGTTGCTGTAGCAAAATATGCACCAGTTGCTGTGAATTCAAATGTAGTTATGTCTGGTGTCGTACCTGCAACTGCAAGTGGGTTAGCTCTTACTATTTTAGGTACAATTAATGTACAAGACTTAAGATGTGATAGTAGAGGAGATCAATATGCTCAAGCAATA
>CACXGX010000052.1 GCA_902767365.1 uncultured Erysipelotrichaceae bacterium | reverse complement strand
TTTTACTTGACTTTCAGTATTGTTTTTATCTTTATTTTCATCTTTTTCACCTATATTAATTATATATGATATTCTTTCATCAATATCTAAGAATAATTTATATATCTTATTATATAACTCAAATAAGGTATTATCATTGTTATAAATAGTTGTTGGATTAAAATCATATTTTTCAAATATCTCTGTTAATTGTGTTCTTTCTTTTTCGTTTCCTTGAAGTTCAATAATAATTTGTAAAAAAAAGCATCATTTTAGATGCTTAATAGTTTAATTACATTTCTTATTTATTTTAAATAATCCAATTATTGATAATAATGTAGTACTTATCATTAATATTATAAAAGAATCATTTATTCCATCATATGTTTTTGGATTAGTTATATTTTTTACTTTATATTGGGCGTATAAAATATATCCTTCACTTCCATCATAATTATCTCCAGGATTTAGTGTTATTCCTGTTCCATCTGGTTTTGTATTCCAGTTTACAAATGTATATCCATCTTTAGTTGGTTCTTCATCTGTCACAACATATGGGACACCATATCTTATAACAACTGGCGTGATGTCATCATTTTCTCCTTCTACTAAGTCATAATCTAAATTACTTAATCCACCTGCTTTTAAGAATAAACCTGTTCCTGTGTAATCAACATAATCGTTAAATGACGATGGAATAGTTGTTGTTATATAACGAGCATTTTCATTATCGTGGTACCATCCATCTATTCCTGTTATTCCTGCTACACTTATATTATCTAAAGTTATAGTATTATTGGTCGTATTTTCTGTATAATTTGCTCTTCTATAGGCAAAATCATCTCCAGATATTTCTGATTTATTATCATATATTTTTGATTGGTTGTCTATTGTTATTTTTGAAAAAACATCTTCATCATCATTAATAGATATTCCACCACCATAACTTTTTGAAGTGTTGTTTTTAATGATTGTATTATTAATAGTCATATCAACCATATATTCTTTTTCATTTCCTCTTACTTGGATGCCTCCACCACCATCACTATGTTTTCCATGGTTATTTGTAATAGATGAATTATTTATATTAATTTTACCTGCAAGTACGCAAACTGCAGAACCTTCATTATTTGTAACATTCATGTTATTTATTGTTACCGGTGAGGCGCTTCTCATAAATATTCCAGCTCCTCTACATGTATTACCTTCATCTAATTCATCATATATGCATTTGTTATCATGGGAATTAATATTATTAACATTAACTATTGTTCCTTGAAAGTAGAAAGCTCCTCCATTTTTATAGTTATTATTGTATATCTCAACGTTATCAATTATAGCATATGTAGAGTCTAATCCATTATCTGCTATACCAACTCCTGTACTAGCAGTATTATTTTTAAATATAATATTTTTGAATATTAGTGGATGATCTATATCACTTACCCATTTTTGTAACCAAATAGTTCCTAAGCTTTGAGCCCTAGTTGCATAACCATAATTACTCTCAAATTCAACATTTTGAATAAGAACACTATATCCTGCTGATGTTGAACCTAGTGTTATAGCGGATCCATCGTTGCCACACATATTATGTATAAATTTAGAATTCTCAATTAAAGTATTTGTTTTAATAATATAAAGTGCTCCTGCGTTATTTTGTGTAAGATTATCTTCAAAAATAGTATTTTCTTTTATTTCAAGTAAAGATACTCCAGTTGTATATATTGCACCACCTTGAGTTGATGTTGTTACACTACAACCTGATACATTATCTTTATAAATACTTCCAGATATTTTTGTTTCTCCTCCTGTTAAATACATTGCTCCACCATTTTTAGATGAACAGATATGATTAAAGTTACTATTATTTATTGTGTTATTTCCTTTCCCACTTATTGCACATCCAGTTGCTGTACATTTGATATTCTTAAAAGTTGAATTATTTATAATCAAATTACCTTTATTTGTAATAATAGTTGATGTTGCTGTAATATCATTATCGTCAAGTAAAGATGGGAATCTAACATACGCACTTCTTGTTTCACTAGTGTAAAATCTATTTTCAATATCCATTTTCCATCCACTTGCGCCACCATCGATAACTAAATTATCAATTTCTAAACTTCCTGTTTCAGTAATTGTAAATAATGTTCCACTATAGTCTAAAGCACGATTTAATATATGATTGTTTCCATTAATTTTTATATTTGTTTCAACAGAAATATTAGAATTGAAAGTTATATCTTCATCTAAAATAAATTCATTTTCTCCGCTATTAATATTACTTGTTAGGTCTGAAAAAGAGTCAATATGTATTTCTTCTGCTTTAACGTTAACATTAAAATTTGTAAATATAAATAAGAAAATAAATATATAAAATATCTTTTTCATATATATATAACACCTCTATTTTAATAATATATTATTCTTTTAAAAAAATAAAATTTTTTTTAGAAAAAATTATTTACTAGTCACTTATCTTTACATATTATTGCTTTTAGAATTACATGCTGTAAATAATGGAATAACAATAAAATAAATATTTTAAACTTTTTTATTATTCATAAATACCTCTTCATATTCATTACCCATCTACCAAAATTAGTAATAATTATTAGATTATCCTCACTTAATTTAACAAATTTAGATTTAGTTATTTTATTATATAAAAAAAGTAAACATAGTATTTTATGTTTACTTGTTCTATTTCTTATCATATTCATCCAAGAAAGAATGTTTTTCTTCGTCTTTGTGCCATCCTAAAATACAATTCATATTAACGTTTTCTAATGCTTTAAAGATATTTAAGTCTACATTTGGATTAGTCTTTCTCATATTTTTTATTAATTCTTTCATTTCTTTTCTTTTACTTGTTCCATCATTTATTAAAGAACATCCTTCAGTAAATCTACATGCGCAATTAATAAATGTTAGTTCATTATATTTTTTCCATGAAATAATATCTTCTTCTTTAACTAGTAACATTGGTCTAATAAGTTCAATTCCTTCAAAGTTGTCACTATGAAGTTTAGGCATCATAGTTTTAACTTCAGAACCATAAAACATTGATAACAATGTTGTTTCTATAAAGTCATCAAAATGATGGCCTAAAGCGATTTTATTACACCCAAGTTCCTGTGCTTTATTATATAAATATCCTCTTCTCATTCTTGCACATAAATAACAAGGACTTTTTCCATCATCATTTGCTACAACATCAAATATGTTGGATTCAAATATTTCTATTGGAACATTTAAAATTTTAGCATTATCTTCTATAAAACTTCTGTTATATTCATTATAACCAGGATCCATTACTACATAATGAGCATTAAACTTAAATTTACCATGTCTTTGTAATTCTTGAATACATTTGGCAAGTAAAAAGGAATCTTTTCCACCACTAATACAAACCATAATATTATCATTTTCTTGAATTAATTCATAGTCACTTACACCTTTAACAAATTTACTATATATATCTTTTCTAAATTTTTTTATTATACTTCTTTCAATTTCTTTATATTTTTCCATTTAAACCAACTCCTTATAACACTTGTCAAATACTTTTAAAAAAATATTAATCTCTTCTTCAGTTGTTAAATGAGATATACTTACTCTTAAAGAAGTAGAAGCAAGTTGTTTATCTTTCGTTAAAGCATAAACAAGTTTTGATGGAGTATTTAATGGACAACATGAAGTTTTTGTTGAAATCATAACTTTGTTTTCATTTAATTTAGATGCAAATAAATCTGATTTAACGCCTTTAATACTAAAATTAATTGTATGTGGAATACTATTATTAGTATTATTTATATGTACATTTTTATATTCTTTTAATCTAGATATTATAATATTATTCAATTTAATAATATGTTTATTTCTTTCTTCTAATAATTTAATTGCTTTATAAAGGGCAATATATGATGAAGAAATCATGTTTAATACTGGTGTACCACTTCTATAGACAGTTGTTGATTTACCACCCAATATTAATGGTTTTAAACTAACACTTTTCTTTTTAACTAATATAGATATTCCATTCATACCATAAAATTTATGAGGAGCAATTGTAATTAAGTCGCAATTTGAATAATCTATATGTACTTTACCAATAGCTTGTGAAGCATCTGTATGAAAGAATATATTCTCTTTAGTCTTTAAAAAATTACCAATTTCTTCAATAGGTTGCTTAAGTCCAATTTCTGAATCAACTGCACAAACACTTACTAAAATTGTATCTTCTCTTATCATAGATTTTAATTTTTCAATATCTATTAAACCTTCTTTGTTTATTGGAATTAAATCTATATCAAATCCATTTTCTTGTAAATATAAACAGGAAGCTATTATGGAATTATGTTCTAAAGAACTAACTAAAATATGTTTGCCTCTTGTTTTATATCTTTCAGCTACACCTCTAATTGCTAAATTATTTGATTCGGTTGCTCCACTAGTATATATTATTTCATCACTTTCTACATTTAGTAAATCAGCTATTTTCTTTGTTGATTCGTCAATTATATTTTTAGCGTGTAAACCGAGCTCATGATTAGAATTAGGATTAGCATATTCTTCTTTTGTAGTTTTAATAAAATTATCAAGTACTTCATCATCTACTGGAGTGGATGCAGCATAATCTAAATAAACCATAAAAATACTTCCCTTCATAACTATGCAGTATTATATCATAAATAGGACTAGTTTGCTCTAGACATTATTGTTTTATTATTTATTTTTCTTCTTTTCTTTGTCTAATTTTATAAGTGATTCTTTTTTACTAAAAAAAGATTAAGTATTCACTTAACCTTTTAAACAACAATTATTTCAATCTATATTATTCCCATTGAGCATAAAGTGTTAATGGTGTTTTAGATGCTTCTAGCTTATTCATTAATTGTCCATCTGTATAACTAACTCCAGAACCATCTGCTTGTGTATTCCATCCTATAAATGTTGATCCTGTTTTTGTATATGTATTTGTTTTTAAATTACCAGGATTTGTTGTTGTTAAATAATGACTTGTCATATCATCTCCACCATCAGCGCCATTACTATTATATCTAATATATCTTGCATTTTTTAGTGTTAAATATCCAGGTTTTCCATTATCAGGATCATCTATTCTAAAATAGCTTACATCTTTGGCATTTGTAACAGTATATATAGTTCCAGCCCCACCAACTATGCTAGTTGCTTGATTTAATGGTCCTCTAGTATCTGTTACCTTTGAAATATCAAGTTCTTCAGTAGCATATATTGTAGTAAGATTAGTACATCTTAAGAACATAAAATATATGCTTTCAAGATTTGGTGTATGAAAACTAGATAAATCAATTTCAGTCAAATTAGGTAATGTTGAGAACATTGATTCAAAACTAATTGCCCCTTCAACATTTACATTGCTCACATTAATATTTTCTAATTTAGTACATCCTGCTACTAAACCATGGAAATTTTGTACTTTACTAATATCAATATGTGAAAAATCAATACTTGTTAAATTAATACAATTTGCAAACATTGCATCCATGCTTGTTACATTACTTGTATCCAACCTTAAATCCATTGTTGTTAAACCATAACAATATTGAAACATAAAATCCATTGATGTTACTTGTGATGAATCTAATGATGTAAAATCAACGTTGGTTAATTTAGTTAATCCATAAAACATTTTACTAGAATCACTATTCATATAAACTTTATCTGCTTCACTCCACCAGTAAATAGTGTCATTGTCATTCCATATATATACTTTAGAATATGAATCTGTAGTAGATATTATTCTATAATCGATGGTATCTAAATTTGGTTTTGAACTTGCTTTTTTAAATTCAGTTACATTTTCATTTAAATCACTTATCATGCTATTGATTTCTTCTCCAGTTTGAAGATTTGCTGTTATTTTAAACCATTCTGCATAAAGATTTATTTCCCCTTCTGCTTTTAAATTTATTAAAGCATTATCATCATAATGTGTTCCTGATCCATCTGGTTTAATGTTCCATCCCATAAATTTGTATCCGCTTCTAGTTAATATATTAGCATTAATGTTAACTTGCTCACCATAATATCCTATTTGATTATCCATTGTTCCTACTACTGAAGAGTCATTTGTATTATTATTAAATACTAATGAGTATTGTTTTTTTTCTAATTTAGCTACTACTTTAACATCATCAGTTATAGGTATTGATGAATCAAAATTTGATCCATCTTCATATGTCCATCCTAAAAAGTTATATCCCTCTACATTTGGCTCCACTAGTCCAACTACTTGATCTCCATATGAGTAAACTAGAGATTCTTCATTACCATTTACTACACGTGTTACAAGAAGTTTATCATGTAATCCGATATTTGATTCAAGAGTAAATGTAATTGTAAGTGTTGCCGCATTTACTGCTATTGGAACAAATAATATCATAGATAAAATAAACATA
The DNA here is from genome assembly GCA_902767365.1 of uncultured Erysipelotrichaceae bacterium. Taxonomy (GTDB): domain Bacteria; phylum Bacillota_I; class Bacilli_A; order RF39; family UBA660; genus RUG13868. The sequence goes on along the minus strand of CACXGX010000052.1, from coordinate 13,940 downwards.
TAAGTACTAGGGCATTTTCTATTTTTTAATTTTTTATAATATATAAGACTAATAGTTAATCCAACACATGAAATTATCAAAAGAACAAAACTAGAATGTATATTATCACTCGTCTTTGGATTAACAGGCAAAGAACCAGAATTATTGTATTCATCTATATAAGTGATAACAAAATCAACATTATTGGCATAATTTCTTTTTGTATAATCAGTTAATTCATTTTTATAGGTAGCTTTAATTGTTAATTCAAAAGTGTCATTAGGTTCAACTATTTCATCTTCATGTCCATCATAAAGATATTCTATAAATTGGTCAGTACTATTGTCTTCAATAGATTTAATAGTTATTTTCCTATTAGTATTGTTCGATATTACTAATTTATATGTTAAATAATCATCTAACTTATGAAATACTACATCATTATCTACTTTACTATCAGTATTATTTGTTATGTCCCCATTAACAGTATCTGACTTTTCTATTATTGATACGTCTTTTATAGTAAATGTTTTTAAGTCAGCAAAAACAATACTACATTTGTAGATTAATAATAATACTGCAAAAAGAAAGAAAAAAGATAATAATCTAGCATAAAATATTTTTTTATTTATTACTTTTTGTTCCATTTAAAACACTCTATCTTATTTAATTATACTAAATTTTTAATTTATCTATTAAAAATACAAAAAAATACTGTAAATAAATTATCTACTTTACAGTATTTTCTGTATATTTATCTTCGGTTTACAGTGTCTTGTGTATAGTTATTTATAATTAAATATTAATTATCAAATTGTATTCCTCTATGATTATATTCATTTTCCATTCTTATAAATTCTTTTGGATTTTTTGAAAAAGCTCTATGACTTAATTGTGTAACCCCATTAATATGTTTACATCTAAATAATGTTGGTTCTATACCATTACCATCAAACATCAACATTTTTTCTTCTTCACTTAATTCATATAATCCATAAACGTATTGCTTAGTACCCGTTTCATTTTTTACTAATCCGTAATTTGATGGGTCAAAAAGATATAACTTACTCTCTTTTTCTTGCGATATTAATCCGCATAACGCATGTCCATAAGATCCACTCTTTTCAGTGACGTTTCGAGAATAATTTATACTACTAAAAAATGGTTTGAATGGAAAATAATTTTTCATATTAATATCATTTGAAATAACATATAAAACAATATAAGACGCCAATGCTCTTTCTATACATAATGCACAATCCTTATTTTTAAAATCTGATAAATTTGCCATTTGTTCATTTGAGTTGATATTGTTTTCATAAAAAACACTGTCAGATATACTAGCTTTTTCAGTACTACCAAAATATTTGATTATATAATAATTTAATAAATCAGAAACAAACAATAATGTACCTAATGTATTATTTTTCATTTGTTCTATTAATTGTTCACTATTATTTATTCTATCTTGTATTTGTCTTAAGATTTCACATATACATTCCTTATCTGGATATATATGTAAACCTTCTACAAAATCTCCATTACTTTTGTGACCAGCTCTTTGATTAATCCTTAAATCAGGCCTAACAAAATAATCCATATATATGGCATTATAGCAATTATCAAGTTGCCTTTGACTAGTTTTATCATTCATTATCAAATCATCATAAGTTTTTAATAAATCTAATTTCATAAATAGTCCTTTCTCTTAACTAATTATATATCATTTTGATATTTTTTTATTTAATAATTCAAATTATACATAATTTTACATAAAAAAACTAGATTTCTCTAGTTTTCTTTTACTAACGATGTAAATGTTTTTTATGTACATTAGAATTTGGTTTTATATCTACTTTTCTTACGTCAAATCTATAGCGATTATTTACTATACTAATTGCCTTATCTCTATCTTTTATATAACTTATTGCAAATCGTATCATATACATTTTTTTACTATTTAAAGATACACCATTATCATTATAATAAATATTGTCTAACAATTCTAAAACGTGTTCATAATAAGAATCACAGTTCATTTCATAAGAATTCCCTTTATATATTTGTTCAAATTCATTAGATATTGGTTCAAAGCCAGATACTTTAATATCTTTTGAAATTGAGTTAGACTGATAGTATAATTCTAAATCCATAATTAATGGGAATTGTCCTTGTGCAGTTAAAATATTATTGTAGGCATTATTCAATGCATCTATCCTATCAAGCCCTGATTTTTTACGAACAATTTTATAATCTTCTAACATTTTTTTAGCAACTTCAGCTAATAAATCATTTCTTTTAGTTGCATATTCATTATATTCTTTACTAGCAGATTCTATTATCGGTAACATAATTTTTTTATTTTTCATAAATGAATATAGTTCATCTATAGAGTAATCAGCTTTACCATTCAATAACATTTGTTGAAATAAAACACAAAGCGCAATTGTACCTGCGTTTTTATGAGTATCACTCCATTTTATCATGCCATCATAAATTGTTCTATATCCATCATAATCAAATCTTCTATATTTAAGTTTATACAAATCAATTGGTTGTTCAAAGAAAGCTTGCCCTGGGAAAAACGAACCATTAGTAGGATCAAGTGATTTAGGTAAATTTTCAACGAACGCACGAACAACAGCAAAAGTTTCTTCTAAAGTTAAGCCATTATTTACAAATTCTATAAATTTTTTGTTTCTATTAACTATAGTAGTTCCATTGATATCTAAAGTACTTTTTCTAAGGTTTTCTCTTGATTTTTCACGTCCTTCTTCATCTTTTATAGCTTTATCATTTTCATCTAAATTTAAATCTCCAATGCTACTTAGCAATTCTTCTGAGTCAGATTCTAGTTCAACCCTTATATATGCTTTTTTAGGATAAATATATCCATATCCTGGACATACATATTCTAAATCTACTATTTTTGGATTTTTTAAATCTCTAACTATTTTTTTTGAATAATTTACGTTTCTATCTTCTCCGTATTTCAAATTAGATAAAATAATATCTAAATCATCATCAACATATCTTGCTAAGGTTTTTATACTTCTTTCACATTCATACAATTTCCCGTTTATATTATTAAAATAACTTCCAAAATATATTATATTACCTTCAGATGATTTAGTTACTTCATTAAATTCAATACCATTTTCACTATAGTATGATACTCTTATAACTTTTTCATCAGAAGAATTATTTGGTTTTACAGAAAACTCATACTCTTCTCCGAATTTAAGTTTTACGTTTTCTTTCTTTACTCCAAACATTTCAAATGGAAATTCGTGATTTTTTACGATATAATTGCAAATCTCATTTTCAAATTTTATTATCATTGGTTTCGACATAATTATACTCCCCCTTTAAAAGATGCACTATATTTTACCATAAATAGCATAAATTTACAAGATAAATTAATTATTATATAATTTTTATAAATAATAAATAATTTACTTCATGTTCTTCAGATTCAATAAAACGTGATTCTGAGATCATTTTAATTTTTCTCATAATTACTTATGTTTATTTTTTTAGTCTACTTTTTAATTCTTTTTAGTTTTTGAAAAACATTTTGAGATTCACAAATTTTTGACATTTGTTCACTAAGTGTATTATACATTCCTAAATTTTCAAGCCTTTTAAGATATTCTATTGAGATTTTTTCAACTGGTTCATCTGAAACTTGTAATAATGATGAAAGAAAATCTATATTTTCGTCTTTTAATCTATTAAATTGTCTACTTTCGAATAATTGCAATAAGAATAATGGTTTTGTGACAGATAAAATATTTGGTAGGATATAGCCTTCATTAGGATATAATCTTTTTACATATTCTTTTTGAGTTAATATAAAGTATCTATAGTCTTCTTCGATATCATGTATAATTTTACTATCTTCATCTATTATTACTTTTACTGTTGGATTAAATGAATTAGACTCATTGTAGAATTCTTGTAGTAATCTATATTGTCTATTCATTTCTTCTTCATCAAGATTATAATTACTAATACTATGATAACTTTGATCACCATAATAAGAATCTCCACATTCAAGGTTTCTCCACTTTATTGTTTCTATTGGTCTTTCTAATATTGGATTACATTTAGTAATAGCATAATAAAATCTTTTGTCTAATGGTATTTTTTGCATTTCTTCTTTTCTAAATTTATCTAATTCATCATAACTATAGTTAACTGAATATACTTCAATCATATTATTGTCTTTATTATATAAATACATACTTAGGATACCTACTTTCTAATTAAATAACATCTCGTTTTTTTATTATATATTTATATTCTATAAAGTCAATAATATAAAAAAGAGTTCTTATACTCTTTTAATATTTTATGCTTGATTAAGAGATAAAGTTGGTCCATTAGAAACTTGATTATTACTCTTTTCTTGATTATTAAACATAATCTTTTGCCCATTGTATTTTGTATTAGTTAGTTTACCATTATAATTAATAATTCCTATCAAATCATTAATTGATACTATTCCAAGAGCATATAAAAGAGAATTAATATCGTTTATCTTATATCCAGGTACTATTGCACTTGCGATTACTCTTGCAGCAAGAAGGATAGCAGCATTCATTCCTAAATTTTTTATTCCTTCTTTTGCACCTTCTTTAATAGCATTTTCACTTTCAAATAAGTTAATATTGTTTTGTAAATAATATTTATTTAAAGTTTGATATTCAGTAACTGAAATAGTTTTCTTGTTATTAACATATTTTTCTATTTCATCTTCCATTATTTTTTTATTCTCAAGTAGTAAATTATGTTTTTCTAATTTTAAAGCATCAGATAATTCTTCTACTTTAGAATTATTTCTAACTTGATCATATTTAGCGATAATTTGGTTATTGATTTCAACAATTTCACTTATATTTTTCTTATCCTGTTTTTCTTGTATCAAAGATGCTACTGATTCAAAATAAGGTTTAAATTCTTCTTTACTTTTATTAATTAATTCAATATATTTATCACTATGTTTGTAAGCATATTCCTGATAACTTGTTTTTGTAACCATATTTCTAATAATACTAGATATTCCAATATATGCACATACTGGTAGTTCAGAAATAAGCATAGGAATGGTTAATGCTTGTCCTGAAATAATAGATAAGATACTTTGAATTGCAATAGATATTGCTCCTCCAGTAACAACACTATTTCCTACATTTTTAATCTTATTTAAAACATCATGTTTAGACAAGAATATTCTAATAGCATCACTTATTTCTTGGATCTTTAAACCTAAAGACTTATCAATTGTAATTTTATCTTCTTTATTTGTTCTTATCTCTTTACATAGATTTTTATGCTTTATTAATTCTTGTTCAATTAAATATTTAATATAATTAGTTTCTTCCCCTTTTGTATACTTTAAATATTCTTTTAATTTTTGTATTAATTTTCCCCTTAAAAATAATTGATCATCCTTGTTTTCATCTATTTTTAAATTACATGCAATTCTATTTATATCTGCTGCTTTTATTTTTATTTCTAGTTCAATACTTGGAGCATTATTATATTCTTCTCTTAATCTAGATAATTCTTTTTCAATTTCTTTTAATGCTTCTTTAAATTCACCAGATTGTTCTAACAAATTTATTTTCTCATTCATTAGTTTAAAGCGTCCACTACTTGTGTATTTACAAATTTAACAATTTCATCTTTTAAAGAATCTTTTATTAAATCTATTATTTTAGGATCATCAATTTTTTCTAAGGTATATTCTCCATTTTCTTCAATTACTTTTCCATATTGCATTACAAATTCATCATTTTCGTCTAACATATAATCAGTAAATACGACATAGGACTCTTTATCATTTTCTTCATTTGGTACTACTGATATTATGTCACATTTGATTTTATTACCTTTATCGTCTAATACATCAAAACTTAAATTCTCATATTTCATATTTATTTCCTCCTTTATAGTATTAATATACTAATACTGGTGATATACCAACTGCTGGTAAAGCATTTAAAAATACAGAAGGATTTCCTCCTATTGTAAATAGTGATAGTAATAATCCTGTAGATGGATTAATTGCAGATCCATTAATATTTTGTATGTCTACTGCAACATCTGTACCTTTTACGTAATATCTACCATCTTCACCAAGTTCTATTTTTTCTCCAAGTGGGACATTACTAACTGCATTTTCAATTTCTTTAGCATACATATTTGAATAATTTTCATATACATTTTTTAGATTTTCGTCATTTCCACTTTGTATATGATTTGCAAGATCTAATTCATTTTCAAAAAAGTGTAAATTTTCTTCCATCTCTGGCCATATTACTTGTCTATCTGATGCTTTTATTCCCATTGCAATCGTTGATTGATATATTCTTTCAGCACTATCAATAGGACATCCTGCTAGAGAAGCAAACTCTTCTTTTGAATGAACTATTGGTATATTATGATTAGAAGCTACAAAGAAATTATATTCTGTTCTATCTTCCAAATAACTAATAAAATTCTTACAAGTTGAATCAATTGCTTTTAATTCTTCTTTTTTTATTTCTATTAATGTTTCTTCAACACGAATCGGTTTTAAGTCAATTTGTTTAGCTCTTTCATTTGCAATATTTTTAATTCTTTCAATATCTATTGGTCCATTTCCATTTTCTAGTGATGGCATATCTCTTTCTTTAGTTATAGATAGTTCTTTCACAAATGCAGGTTTTGGAACGCTAATTGTTCCTGGAATCTTTATTTTTTCTTCAGCAAGTTCCTTTTCTTTTTCTGTTTCAAAAACGTATACTTCTTGTTCTTGTTCATTTTTATCATTATCTTGTTCTTTATCTGCTTTTTCTTTTTTATCTTTTCTTCTTAGTAATTTATCTTTTCTTGAAAATAGAAGTAAAAGCAAATACCAGTGATCAATAACATATTTTCCAACATAGACAAATGGTGTAGCTACTACTTGTCCAATTGCTTTTAATACTTTTTTCTTCTTATTGATAATTGCAAGATTTTCTTTAGCTTCTTTTTTCTCTTTAATACATGTTTTAACTTTTTCAATAGCAAGTCCAACCGCTTTAGGTAACATTGTAAACCAAGAAGAAATTAATTTTGTTTTTCTATGAATAAATTCATTACTATAACGTTCTTCAATATTTCCTTTGTGTTTTTTTAATTCTTCTATATATATTTCTTTAGCACTAGCTAAACTATTTAATCCATTACTATCTCCATATGTATGAAATTTTATTTTAAATTCATCTATATTTTCAAGATGTTTATCTATTAAGTCTATTAATTCATATTCTTGATTAATATATTCATTATTAATAATAAAGTTTTTAATTTCTAAAATTTTATCGTGAATTGTATATAATTCATTTTCTTCTTTATTTAGAGTATTATTAATATTCATAAATAAATCATATTTATTATATAAAGCATCTAATCTATCTTTATTATTTTTATAATAATTAAGTAATCTTCCTCTTTCTACAAAAATATCATTATCAATTGTCTCTTTTATTTTGGAATTTTTTAAATAATCAGGATTGTCTATTTTTTCTTGTTCAAATTTTGCAATTGTTTCTCTAATAGATTTTAATTTTTCTATTACTTCTGTAATATAGTTAATTTCTTCTATTGTCAATTTAATCATCCCCATTCAATTTATTAAAGTAAAAAGATAATTCATTTCTAAATTTATTTAAAATCATATTCTTCCCTGTTTCTGATATTGGTACATATTTATCATTTGTTATCATGTCAACGAATAATCTATATGTATCTATCTCATCATTTACTAAATCAGTATATATGATATAGTCTCTATTCTCATCTTTAACCTTAGCTATTATATGATATTCAATATCAACACCTATATCATTTTTTCTAATAAAAGTCTCATTCATATAAAATCCTCCTATTTTATAAATTAATTATAATATTAATTTAGTTATTTAACGAATGCTGTCATTGGACCTCTCTCATTTTCATATTCATCTATAATCTTATATCCATCTTTTAAAATATTACGAATTGAATATATATTATCAGAATGGGCTTTTGTAAACATATGCTCTTTACCAATACTTTTTGCATAATCATTCAATACTTTAAGCATAGCTGTTTGTAATCCATTCCCAACATATTCTTTCCTAACCATTATTGGGCCAAGACTTCCGGTAACTGACTCATCATATTCGATATTATGTTTTCTTAATGATTTATTTGATGTAGGAATATAAAATACAGAACATACTGGAATATCTTTATCATAATACATCCATATTTTTCCTCCAATATTAAGTAATTCTTTTATTTCTGATAAAGTAAAAGTTCCTAACCATTCTGGGTGTTCCATATTATCTCTTACATAATTATATAACCACAAATATTCATCTAAATTAACATTATTATTTATTTCTTTTAAATTATTTAATTTCATAGAGTCACTCTTATCTTTCTTTTATATTGTATCATATAAAAAGACTACTTGTTTATAGTCTTTTAATAATGATATGTATTCGTTTAAATTAGTTTTTCTTCTATTTAATATAGTTTAATGCTATAATTACTTACTAAAATTATTATTTTGTTGTTGTAATTTCTTCAATAAATGTATTTCATTTTCTTGTTCTATTTTTTCAGATTGAAATTCTCTTACTCTTTTTATTTCATTTAAACTAATCTTATCAATAAGTCTAATATCTACAAGACTATATAATTCTCCAATATAGCCTGTCATATCTTCTTGGTTTCTATTTAATTCTTCTATACTAAGAAAATATTATAATCTATTATTTAATTCTTCTATTTTCGATATATGAACTTTATCCATATCTAATAATTCTTTTTGAGTTTTTGATGTCCATATATGTAATTTTTTAATTTGGCTTTCTATATCTTCTTTGTTTTGTGTTAAATCAGCATATTTTTTGTTTAATTCCTCTACTCTTTTTCTTTTACTATCCATATAACCTTGAGAAACACTTGCTATTCCTTCTTGTAACATCAATATTTTATCTTTAACTTTTGGAAAAATACATATATCTTGAATATCTCCATCAAGTAATTTAGTTATTGTTTTCTTATCATAATAAAGGTGATTAATGAATTTTACTAATGGTGGACAAAGGTAATCAATATATTCACAATCATATAAATTTACTTCATATTCCTCATAACAATACCACTTTCTACCTTATCATTTTTTTTCATAACCTTTTTAGACCAACTTCTTCTATTACATTTAGGACATTTCAAGTATCTTGTTGTATTTAAATGAGGTGAAAATGTTGTTTTCCAATATGAATCTGGTACATATCGATGATGACAATTCTTACATTCATAATATCCAGTTTCTATTTCAAGTTTAAAAGCATATAAAGCTACTAATACTAATATAATTGTAGATATTGCAACAATGATACCAAATAATATTCCTTCTCCTAATGTGTATGCTGCTAGTAATGTTATCCCAATATAAAATACAATTGAGATAAAACATAAAACATACATATCAATTATTATCTTTTTATTTTTTAATTCTTCTTGATTAGCAAGTTCAACTAGTAATTCATCTGTTTTCTTTTTATAATCTTTCATATCAATCTTTTCACCATTTAAAAGTTCATTTACATTAATATCAAGTATATTACATAAATCCAACATTTTATCTGCATCTGGTAAAGAAAGTCCTCTTTCCCATTTTGATACTGCTCGATCTGTAATATATAGTTTTTCTGCCAATTGTTCTTGAGTAATTTTTTTCTTTTTTCTACAATTAGCAATAAATTCTCCAATTTTAATTAAATCCATAAACTTTTTCTCCTTTCATAACTAAATTATAAAATAAGAATTATATATGTTACACATACCAATGGTTGAGTTGATATTCTATTTTTATTCTACCATAAAAACAATTGTTATTTTTTTTATTAATGAACAAAAAAACTAGTTTTACCTAGTCTCTACTATTTGATTATTTTCTATTTTTATAGTTTTCTTTAGGAGTCCTAATTGCTATTCCACTACTTCTACTTACTATTGTTGCCTTAGGAAAGTGTGATGATAAAAACTCTATTTTTTGAGAATCTTCTTCAATCTTAGAATTAATTATTATAGACGAAATCAAGCAAGGTGGTACTCCGATTAATATTGCTGCACCACTTGAATAATCTAATGGTAATCCCGCAACATTAACTAATTCTCGTGCTTTTCGACCTTTATCTGTTGTTTCATTGTATGCATCATAATCTGTTATATCAGGAAGCATTGCACCAGGATGTTCTAAATCCAAATGATTTATTACAAATACAATTTGATTTTCTCCATTTGTAAATCTTTTTCCAAACTTGCAAATTTCATCAACATTGGAATCTTTTTTTGCTCTAAAAAAGTCAACACAACAAAAAGTTTCTCCATCCTCAATAATACCATGAAGTTGGCCTGATTCTAATCCTCTATTAGCTATACTCTTAATAACCTCTTCAGAATAACTTGTACCATGAAATAAATCACCTTTCTTAATAACTATATGACCTGTTTCATCAACTAAAGGCATACTAGGATTACCTTCAATATTCAATGATTGTTTAAATTTATGATACCTATCAATTATAAAATCACATTGTTTTATATCTTTTACACCTTCACAATTACCTAATTCAGGTTCATTGTCATTAATATATGATTGTAACAAATAATTAACATAGTTTTCTAATAATATTACAACAATAGAATAAAGTATATCAAAGTAAGCCATATTCTTAGAATTATTAAATATATCTTTTATTTTATCCAAAACTTCACTATTATTTATTTCATTAATAGTTTTTACATTACCAATTTTCTTTATTATTTCTTCATCAAAATCATATATTTTAATTAGTAAATACAATTTCAATTCCTCTATTGTTTTTTCATGTAAATCTTTGTTATACAATCTTTTATAAACTATTTCACTAAAAAAACTATCACTATTTAAAATATCTGCTAACTTTTTGTATATTTTAGGCAATTCTTCAATATATTGTTTACCATAATAATTATATAGCTTAACTTCTTCATCATAATAAACTATGAAATCATTTATTGATACATTTAATTTCTCCATTAAAACTCTTCCTCACTATGTATTATAAAATACTACATTTTTCTAATTTTAATTTCTTAATTACCACTTTTTCTTTGATTATAGTTTGTACAACCGTTTATGAAATTTATACTATTTTCAGTTGTATACACATAAATAATTATTGGTACTTAATAAAATTAATATTGGCGATTAAATTATCGAATATCATTTTAAAAAAATATTATTAATTTATCTTAATTGCTAATTCTAATGCAAGAATTGCTACTTCCTTCTTCTTGTCAATGTTAACTGTTCCTGATAAACTTCTTTCATCCCATTCTACACTATCTAAATTATCACCGGCATAATAAAATGTAAAATAATCAACATTCAAATATTTGCATACTGCGGCAATAGATGCCCCTTCCATTTCTACAGTCTTAACTCCCAATTCTTGATACTTTTTAATTTTATTTATTGTTTCTCTATAGAATGCATCTGTTGTCCATGTAGGCGCCTTTATATAATCAAAATTATATTTATCTAGTATTTTTATAAATTCATCAACATATTTAGGATTCATAGGAATAGTGTCTGATTCTTCTACATAATGATAACTAGCTCCTTCTTCACGATATGCCAATGTTGGAATTATGATAGAACAATCATCTATTTTAGAATCAAGCACACCACAGTTACCAAATATTATAAATTTCTCTACCCCTTGTGCATGTAATTCTTCCATATCCGCGCATAACCAAGCTCCACTTACTCCTGCCATAAATAGTGTTAAATGTACTCCGTTATAATTAATTATATATACATTTCTTTCAAGATTAGCCCCAGAAATATATCCAACCTCTTTTGTACTAAATTTTTCAACAATATCTTTAAATAAATATCTTGAAAAAACACCAATGGCAACTTTAGGCAATCTAATATTTGAATCTTGACCATCTCTAAATTTAATGCCACGTGGTTTTATAAACGGTTCACTATTATCAAACTTAATCATTATGCAACACCTCTAAGACGATTGTAACACAAAAAAGACTATTTCTAGTTTTTTTATTTTATTTTTTTTGTACGTTTAAACGCTTTATTTTTGATGCACCTTAGTTGTAGTTTACAATTACGAGTTTACAAGATGGTTATAAAAAAATAGTTTAATGTTATTTAATCATCGTTGGATTTTAATCTTTACTAAATGAATTTGTCTATAAAATATATAAGATAAAAAATTTTAATCATATTCAATTCTACCTTTTTCTTTATAAGGTAGTTGTGGATCTTTAAGATGTTTTTTTAATTCTTTAAGATATCTAGGTCTAATATTATCTTCAAACAATTTACTAATTGCATCTGTCTGATCTTCAGGAACTGGTTCATCTAATGGCATTCCTAATATACACTTATCTTCACTTGCAGAAGGATTGATACCATACAATAGTAATTCGTTTTCTTTAGACCAATCATCTTCTAAATCATATACAGGAAGTAATAATTCAATACCAAATTCATTTAATAATTGTCTAAATCCATTAATTACTTTCGGCTGTTCAATAGAAAATAACTGACTTTTTCTTGCTCCTTCCGCAATATAATGAACATCATTTAATAAACAATATCTTATTGCTTCGTGATACATTGCACTTCTACAGTTTAGACATCTTATTTGCGATATTGTAGTATCTCCATATCTATCTTGTAGTTCACTAAATGGCATATTTGCAATTTGTCTTTCATTATCTCTAAAATTGGGTACAGTTGTAAGTTTTCCAATATATTCAACTATATCTTTTCCATAGCCATTTTCAAAGTTTAATGCTCTTTCTACTTCTAAGCCATTAGATATAGAACAACCATTATCAAAATGAACTAATAAAACTTTATAACCTTCTCTTACAAGTCTTGCCATAGATAAGATTGAATCAAGTCCACCAGAATACATTAAAAGTACTTTTCTTCTTTCCATAAACCCACTCCTCTAATTAATTATATCAATAAAAGAGAATTTTTAAATCTTAATATGTTGAACATTACTAAAATAATAATCTTCTATATCTTCTTCTAATTTCATTTTCTTTAAATAAATTTGAAATACTTTCTATTTTATTGTTCATCGTACTCTCTTCTTTTTTATTATTTCTAACTTATAACCTAATGCATCTAATAATTTAATAAAATTGCTAATAGATATGGAATGCATATTTTTATCAATAAAAAAACTAGATTTCTCTAGTCTTTAATTGTGCAATTTTTTAATTTTGTATTACTTTTTCAAAAAATCTTGGCTTATCAAATTCTAATTCCCATTGTTGAGGTCTTAATTGATGCATTTGTTTACAAAAATGGATTTCTTCCCATATTCTATTTGTAGTTTCTTTATCGCCATAGAACTTTAATAATTCATCATAAGAATACTCATACAATTCATCTCTATCAAACAAAGGCATTGGGGTTCCTTTATAATTTGCATAATCATTAACAATACCCCATTCCCATTGTTCTAATGTTTCATCATAATCTTCGTCATTAGACCAAAAATCAATTATTAGTTTCTGTTTTTCTTCTAATGACCAATTTGGATTTTTAAGTATCCAATATCTTATATCAAAGTCTCCTGAACCATGTGCTTGAGTATCGCTTATTGAACTAAATAAACCAGCCATGTACATATTACCAGTTTTAGCTCCTATAGGATTAATAGAACCTTCAAATTCAATATATACAGTTTGTTCATCTGTAATACCTTTTTCATCTAATTCTTTAGAATATTCATTTGTAGCGTTTTTATGCCTGGTAGTACCAATTTTATTCATTGCTTCATCAACTGCAAATGCTTTTTGATCTTCTGTTAATTTTAAATTAGGATTCCATAAAGTCATTA
>CACXGX010000051.1 GCA_902767365.1 uncultured Erysipelotrichaceae bacterium | reverse complement strand
ATTAAAATTAGTCCCAGTATATCCATCATCTATATAAATATCAAATAAATTATAATTATTCTCACGTATATATTTAAGTAATAATTGTTTTTGATTTTCAACACTTTCACTATTATCTATAATATCTTTATTTTCATCTTCTTTTGATAATCTTATATATAACCCTGCATAATAATTACTATTTTGTTGCATAAAAAAACCTCCTAATAATATTTATTATTAGAGGTTTATTATGATTACTTTAAATTATTACCAACTACCATACCAATGGACATCAGCTTCATCGATTGCATCATACTTGTCAACAATACTATCATCTAAATAAATCCCTGCATTTTGTACAACCTCATGATTAATAGCTTGAAGTGGTGTAACAGAAGTAATAGCATGAGAATAGTCTCCAAATGCACCTTGATGAACGATTGTTAGACTACTATTTGTCTTTGAAACATCAAAATAATATGTCGCTTTTAACGAAATAAGATCAGTGAAACTTGGAAGACTATAGACTGCACTTGATCCATATGTAAATGTTTGTTTTACAGCCATAGCAGAAGTTGCGTGACACCCATTTGAATTTCTACAATAAACCAATTCAAAAGTTCTGGTATTTGCTACTGGTTGAACTGATCCAAAAAAGCCAATACCAATTATATCGTTACTTCGAACGGATGGAAAGTTTTTCCATATCAAAACGTTTTTATAACGATAAGTACTTCCGTTTGTTTCAATAGAAGTTGTCATCTTTTTATATGCTGTTTCTACAGTTGTAAAAAGATTTGGTGAATATACTTCTGGTGTTGTTCCTACATTTAAATATTCTGCTTCAGTTATTTCTATTGTTTGAGTTGATACTGGTTCAAGACTATCAGGGCTATAATGATTTCCATTATTATATTGTGTTATTGTCTTATAATATTTTGTAGTTTCTGAAACTGGTGTAAATTCATCATCACCTTCTAAAGCTTTTACTTTTGTTATATTTGTAATCATTAATAAAGATAGTAGTAAAAATAATCCAATTATTGTTTTCTTCATATTTCCTCCTTTCAATTTTATTTTAAAAAAAAATAAAGCAAATTAAAGTGCTTTATCATAGAATAACTCTATTCTCAAATATTTAGATTTAGAATTCTATTTTATATAACATTTTTGTTTGTTTATTATTCTTTAGTTCAATTTTTATTTTTAAGTCTTTTTTATTTATCCTTTTTAAATTGTCTATTATTATATTTTCTTTTTCTATTATTTCATTATTGATATCATTTTTTAATGTTTTTGAATAAATAGCTTCTTCTTCATTATATATAATTATTCTATATTCTTCTATTTCTTTTTGAGTTTCATAACCTATATTTGAATTAGTTATTAATAACTTTTGAATAATTATTTTCGATTCTTTTTTATTAGTAATTAAATAACCATCTATTAACACTTCCTTATTATTTCTTAATCTTGTTACATCCCATTTGTAATATCCTTCAATATTAATAATGAATATTATTGTTGATAAAATTAATAAAATACATATTATTACTTCTTTAATTAATTTCTTTTTATTATTGATACTTTTATTTTTTTCTTCTTTATTAACCATTCCAGCACATAAAATATCTTCTATTGTTGTATTTAGTTCTTTTGCTAATAATTGTAGAATTGTAATGTCTGGTGCTATGTCACCACATTCCCACTTAGATATTGTCTTATCACTGACATCCAATAATTCACTTAGTTCTTTTTGGGTATATCCTTTTGCTTTTCTTAATTCAGCAATATGTTTACCCATATCCTTTAAATTTGTTCTACTGCTCATAAATTCACCATTCTTTAATTATTTTAATATACTACTTTTGAGGTTATTCTATGTTTTTGTTAACTTTTAGCATACCTTTAAAAAATAAAAGTGCTGAAATTATTTTATTTCAACACTTTTTCTAGGTTCATATATTTTATCAATAATATATTCTCTTCTTTTAAAAGTTTCAGGCACTTTATCAACATAAGATGTATGTTTAATTATATTTGTACTTTTAGTTAGTAACACACAAACTTTTAATCTTTCTTTATCAAAATGATTATAATAATCTGAACTCATTTTTTCACCACCTTTCTTTCTAGCGTTTATTCTAAGATAACAAATTAAATATTGAAAAACTACCTCAAATTAAGAGAATTTAATTCTCTATTTTTGAGATTTATATCCTAAAATAAAAAAGCCACCTGGCCCTATTGCATATAAAGATTGAATAATTTGAAATCCTGTTCCAAGTGGATCAGTCCACGGATCTAAAAAAGATGTTATTCTTGCTAATCTATATGGTGCAATTATTATTAAGACAATAATTCCTAATGTTCCTAATAGTCCTAATATAATAAAAAATTTTAAATTAACACCTGAAATATAAAGCATAGCAAGTATACTTAATACAATTATCATACCAGTTCCAAAATCTGGTTGAAGCATAATTAAGGCGAAAACAAATAACATAATAAAAAGTATAGGATATACTTCTTTTATATTTTTTGTATTATTATTTGCTTTAGATAAATATTTGCTTGTAATTATTATTAGGCCAATTTTTGCAAATTCACTTGGTTGGATGCCAAAAGAACCAATTCCAAACCAGCTTCTACTTCCATTTCTTACACTACCTATTCCAGGTATGAGTACTAGTAATAATAAAACAATACATACGATAAAAATGAATGTTGATTTTTCATAGTAAAATTTTGAATTTATTTTATTTAAAATTAAAACTAGTATTATTCCAATTAAAAAAAAGAAGACCTGATGTTTAACATATTTAAAAGAATCTCCAAATTTATAATTTGCCCATATACTAGATGAAGAATATATCATAATTATTCCAAATATTATTAAAAGTAGTGAAGTAATAAATAAATATATTCCATATTTTTTGTTCATAGAATCACCTAATATATCTTATATTTTTTTCAAAAAAAAAGAACATAAAGTTCATTATAACCATACACCAAAGTATATTCCGGCCATCGTTAATATTAAACCAATAACCCAAAATAATTTTACTATATCTGTTTCACACCATCCTAATTTTTCAAAATGATGATGAAGTGGTGTCATTAAAAATAATTTTTTATGAAATAAGAATACCCATAATACTTGAATTATTACACTTAATGTTTCTACTACAAATATACTTGCTACCACTAATAAAGTTATTTCTCTATGTGTTAATATAGCAATTGCGGCCATTACTGCTCCTAGAGCAAGAGAACCAGTATCTCCCATAAATACTTTTGCAGGATGTGTATTAAATATTAAAAATCCCATTAATGATCCAACTAAAATAAAAGTAAATAAGCCAATTTCTTCAAAACCTACAGCAATTGATATCAATCCAAAAGCAATAAATGATATAGCAGATAATCCTCCTGCTAAACCATCAAGACCATCTGTTAGATTGACAGCATTAGAAGCTCCTACTAAGATGAATAACAAAAATACTCCATAAAACCATCCCATTTCTATATTTATTCCTAATGTTGTAGAAATAAGAGCTGTTTCTCCACCTTTATCCATATATAAATAAAAGAATACTAAAGCAATAATTAGTTGTAAAAACAATTTTGAAAAAGTTGTTAAGCCTTCATTATTATTCTTTTTTATTGATAAAAAATCATCGAGAAATCCAATAAATGAATAACCAACAAAAACAAATAAGATAATTACCAAATTAGGAGTCAGTTCTAATTTATTTGTTAAAAGTAAGGCAATCGTTGCCAGTACCGTTGGAATAACAAAAATAAGTCCTCCCATTGTAGGAGTTCCTTCTTTCTTTTTATGATTATCTCCAACAAATATACTAATTCTTTGTCCAATTTTTTTCCTTCTTAATATAGGAATTAAAATTAGTCCTAAAATAATTGCTGCTAAAAAACCTATCATTATTGCAAAAACAGATTTTGTAAGTAATAATATTCCCATTATTTCACCTCATGCTCATTTTACATCATCTATATATATAATAATCTTTTCTTTTAATTTTATTACAATTAAAATAGATGAAACATCACCAATATAAATATACATCTATCATAAAAATAAAGTCAACAAAAATGATAACAATAAAAATCCATTTCTTGATATTAGTCAGAATAATGCACATAATTGTAAAGATAATCTTATACTCATCTAATTAAAGACACATAATCTATATTAGATGATGCAGTATTTTTAATAAAATTGAAATAATTAAACTCTTTTAGTAAAAAATAGAAATCTAATTGAAGATTTCATTTTTTTATTCTAATAATACTCTTATTTTACTATTTATATCTATTTTTTCGTATGGATTTGGAGATTGTTCTATAATTACATCTCCATTACCAGTTATATCAATTTCTAAAGGATATGCTTTATTAATAGCTTCTTTTATACTCATACCAATTAAGTTTGGTACTTCCATATATTTTATATCATCCCATTGTCTTTCCTTTTCTATTCCGTTTGGTTGTTTTTTTATTTGTAAACTATCGATAATGTCTAATAATATTTTTCTAGCAATTGGAGCTGTTGTATGACCTGATAAAAGAGCTGTATTTTTAGGATTATCAATTGCAAGGTATAGTACTGCTTTAGGATCATTTGAAGGTACAACTGCCATAAAACTCATTATATAATTATTAACTAAATATTTACCATTCTCTACTTTTTGAGCTGTCCCTGTTTTTCCACCAATTCTATATCCATCAATATAAGCATATTTTCCTCCTCCACGTGCAACAACGCTTTCAAGAGCATATTTCATTATATTACTGGTTTCTTTACTTATTGTTTTTCTTACTAGTTCTTTATCATTACTTTTAATAATACTATTGGTTTCTGGTTCTTGAATGCTTTTAACAATATAGGGTTTATATAGATTACCTCCATTTACAATTGCACTTACAGCGCAAACTTGTTGTATTGGTGTTACACTTACTCCTTGCCCAAATGCTGTGGTAACAAGTTCTAGATCCCCTACTTTATCTAGAGGAAAAATTATTCCTTTGCTTTCTCCATTTAAATCGATTCCTGTTTTTTTACCAAATCCAAAAAGATTAATATAAGAAAATAATTTTTCTTTTCCTAGTAATAGACATAATTTTACAAATCCTGGATTACAAGAGTTTTCTAATACTTGTAAATATGTTTGAAGGCCATGACCACTCGGTTTCCAACATCCTATTCTTGTTCCATTTATTCTTACGCTTCCTGAATCATAGAACGTATCTTTAAATAAATCTACTACTTTTTCTTCTACTGCTGCTGCAGTTGTTATTATTTTAAATGTACTACCAGGCTCGTATGATGCCCATATTGGAAGATTTCTATTAATTGTTGTTGTGTCTGCATTTTTAAAATTATTAGAATCATACGTTGGTCTTGAACTCATTGCTAGTATTTCTCCTGTATTTGGATCCATAACTATTGCAAGAGCCATATCTGGATTAAACATTGATACAACATTATTTAATTCTCTTTCTAATGATACTTGAATATTGTAGTCTATTGTTAAAGATATATTCATTCCTTGTTGAGGGGCAACATAAATATCTGATAGTTTTAAACTATTTCCTTTGGCATCACTAAAATATTTTATTGCACCATCAACGCCTGTTAGATAAGAATCATATTGTAATTCTATTCCAGATAATCCCTGATTATCTATTCCAACATAGCCTAAAACATGTGATAACATTTCATTATTTGGATAGTATCTTTTTGATTCTTTAACGAGATATACTCCCTTTAAATTAAGTTTTTCTATTTCATTTGCTATTTTATAAGATAATTGTCTTCCTTCTGGATGAACTCTTTCTATTGATACTTTCTTATAAATATGTTTATCCATTTGTTCTTTTGAAATATTTAGTATATTAGCAAGTACTTTTGAAGCATATTCTTTATCATCTATTTGTGATGGTATTATCACTAAACTTGTAGTTGTAATATTATTAGCAAGTACTATTCCATTTCTATCTAATATTAATCCTCTATCAGCTTTTAAAGGTAGGTTTCTACTCCATAAATCATTTGCTTTTTCATTTAATTTATCGTATTCAAATAATTGAATATAAAAAACTCTTAATACTATTATTAATAAGAAAAAAATAAGTAATAAG
Organism: uncultured Erysipelotrichaceae bacterium; assembly: GCA_902767365.1. Classification (GTDB taxonomy): domain Bacteria; phylum Bacillota_I; class Bacilli_A; order RF39; family UBA660; genus RUG13868. The sequence continues at coordinate 26,126 of CACXGX010000051.1, read as the reverse complement.
AAAAATATTCTAATTCTTTTATCAATGCTTTTTTGAAACATTTTATCACCAATAATATATATTTTTATTATAAAAAAAAAGAACTATTTAAGTTCTTTAATGATTTTTTTAACATCTTCAAATTTAGTTAATGGTTTTATGAAGACAATAGATTTTGCATCATTATAACTTTTTGGTAAATTTGTTTTAGGATCATATCTTGGATCATAAGATGGGTCATATATTGTCCAGTTTTCTCCATATAATTCATATAATGATGTTTCTACATTTTTTGGCCCCATAAATGTTGTATTTTTATATTCATAATTTTTAATTTCAGTCATTCCACTTATTGCTCTTTCATATCCTACTAAATCATTACCACTAATAATTTGAATATCTCCAACAACTTTTTTTGAAATATCTTTTGAATCATTATTTTCCATTGTAAATCTAAAATATTCTTGTTTTTTCTTTGTATAAATTAAAAATACATCAACGTCACAATCTTTATATCCTAATTTATATTCATATATTGTTCCTTTTTCATCAAGAAATACTTGCTTTATAACAAATCCTTCATTAATAAATCTATCACATACTTTTTCAAATTCTTCTCTAAAAGTAAAGAAATCTAGATCTTGTCCATCCATTGTATTATCTCTATGATATCTTAAAAGTGATCCACACATTAAAGCATATTTACTATCTTTAAACACATTATTAAATTTTTCAAAAATTATTTCTCTATGTTTATCTGTTTTCTTCTCTTCTTTAGGACTAATATATTTAAAATATATTTTATCTTTTACTTTTTTAATAATTCCTTTATTAACTATTTTCGAACTTTTTATTTTTGTAATTAATTTTCCCATACTATTCACCCACTTTTATTAAAACAAATAACTTATTTTCATATATTATATCATATTTTGTATTATTAAATTTATTTAATTTTTCTTTATTATTATATGTTATTAAATAGTTATATCCCATTTCTTCTACTCTTTTTTCAAATAATGCAAATTCTTCTTTACTCATTTCACTTTCTCTATATAATGCTCCAACTGTTATATTGGTTTCCCATTCATTATATAGTCCTGGATCAGGATGTCTTGCGACTCTTGTTATTAATTTATCATTGTACATTCTTGGTGCAAAATATACAGAGAATACTTTAGAATTTGGCTCTAGTTTCATTACTTCTTCTCCTAATTCTCTAGAGTATTTGTCTTCTCTTAGTATATAGTTATAATCAATATCATAATTTTTAACAAAAACTGCTGTAGATAGAAAGTTCTTACTATAATTTAAAATTAATAAAATTATTCCAAAATAGTATATTGGTTTTAAATATGTTTTATATTTATGTTTTTTACATTGTTCATATATACTTAAAAATAATATTGTCACAATAAATGGATTTTTTGTAAGATAAAATAATCTATAGTAAACATATGTAGATGTTAAAAAATGTGACACGAAAGGTTCTACAATCGGATTAAAAAATAATAACGCAATAATCATTGCTACATACAAAGTTGGATTTATTTTCTCTTTTTTTATAATTAAATATAACGTATATACTGCAATAGCAAGTGTATAGAGAATTGTTACTTTGCTTACTCTATGTGGTTCTATTCTAAATTTGTAATGCATTTTTAATGCTACTAAAACAAATATAATTGGTAGTACAAAAACAAAATATTTTAAGTATTTATTTATTATTATATTAATTGGTTTATCAAGTTTATATGCTACTAAGAATAAAATAAATATAATTGGTAGTAGAAAGATTTTATTTAATATAAATGAAGCATATATCATAAGAGGTATAAGCATTAGATAGTAATCTTTAAATTTTGCAGTTTTTTTAAATAATTCGTATACAAAATATGAAAAGGCAATTATTGCAAATATAAATAACATTGTAGATGATAAGGAAAGCATTCCAAAGTTAACTACCATTATTAAATATTTGGTATTATTGTTTTTTAAATAGTCATTCATTAATATCATTGCAAGTGGTACATATATTTGGATTAACATAAATGATCCCCAATAAATATGTTCCCATTCTGGTATTGCAATTAATAATAAAGATAATAGTTGTATTAAATAAAATACCTTTTTATTGTTTTTATTTTTAAAAATATCTTTAATATATAAGAACATAATTGATGTTAAAATTATTGAAAATAAAGACATCGTTGTTCTATAAGATACAAAAATATTGTTTAGATTACCATTAAATAGTGTATTTTGAACTCGATATAGAAAACTCATTAACAAGTAAAATCCTTGGTAAAGATATACTTCATCTATTTCTCCAACAATTCCTACTCTTGGATCTATTGTATTTATACTATTTGCATAAGCATTATCTTTAAATAAACTGAAATAGAATAAATCATCTCCTACTTCTACTCCTGGTATTATTTTTATTATAATAAATACCATTAAAAAGATAATCCAAAATTCATATGATTTTAAGAATTTGAAGTCTTCTTTTGTTATTTTAGTTAATCCATAAATAAAAGATGTTAACAAAATAATTAAAGTTGTTATATTAGTAATATTTGATGATACTTTAAAGTATTGCATTGGATAATAAATTATTTGTGATATACCTAGAAGTATACAAAAACCAATAATACTTTTTAATGGATATAATTTATTATCTTTTTTTATAATATTTCCACAACCAATAGATGATATAAAAAGTATTAATACATATATAATAAACATAAACATAATATCACCTGCTAAATACTTTATTTATTATTTTATAATAATTTTTTTTCAAACAATATAAATATAATCTTTTAGTAATCTTAAACCTTTTTATATATTTATTTTTATACCATTTAGGATATTTATCTATTATTTCTTTTCTAATTTTTTCAAATTTTTCTTGTTTTTTTGGATCCTTTGATTTAATTATTTTTATTAATAAATCTACTAATATTCCATTTATATATAAATATTCAATTTCATCTTTATATCCATTATTACAAAAATCTTCTTCTAACATATTTGTGGCAGTATATAAATCATAATTAGTAAAATTAATAACATTTGTAGTACCCTTTTCATTATATCTATAATAATAAAGTGGATCATCTATTTTAACTATTTTATCTGCTTTTAGTAATAGTTTTGGAATAAATGCTACATCTTCAAAAAACATTCCTTTAGGATATAATAAGTTATTAAAATATTCTTTTTTAAATATCTTATTAACTGAATGAAATTCCATAAGTAATACTTCATTTATTTTACCCTTATAATATGTTCCAGCTTTTCCTTTATTTTGATGAAAAATTTTATCATTTATTACACGATAAAAATCACATATTACAATATCAGCTTTTTCTTTTATTAAAGTAGAAAGCATTTTATCAATAAAATTATTTGTAACATAATCATCACTATCAGCAAACATTATATACTTACCTCTAGCTCTTTTAATTCCAACGTTTCTTGTATCCCCTGGTCCTGTATTTTCTTTATCAATAACTATTATTTTTTTCCCATAACTCTTAAGTATTTCTAAGCTTTTGTCAGTTGAACCATCATTAATTGCTATTATTTCATATTTGTATTTAGTATCTTGATTTAAAAGACTATCTATGCATTTTTTTAAATAAAGTTCGTTATTATATACTGGCACAATTACTGAAACATCCATAAATCCTCCATTATTTATTAAGATTTTTATATTCTTTTTTACCTTTATTAAATATTTTAATAAATTTGAAGAAACTATAATTCTTCTTATATTGTTTATGTTTTAAAATTGCAAAATACATAAGAAAAATAATATAGGTTTTTCTATGTAATCTATACATTAAAGCACCTTTAGATTTTATTACTTTATCATTCCATATTTCCCCAGTAGTCTCTTCTTCAGGATGATTATTTATTACTAATGGAATATGTATTATTTTTAAATTATGTTTTAAACATTCATCTAAAAATATATTTTCTTCTCCACTAATAAATGTAGAGCCAATTCCAAATTTTTCATCAAATTTAATATTATTTTTTCTAATTGATTCACTTCTAAATGTTATTTGGCATGAACAAATAGACATTATAGAAAGAGAATTATATATCATTTTTTTATTTTTCCCTATTATTTCATTACCTTTTTTTAAATTAAAAATAATAATATCTGCATCATTTTCTTTATATGCTTTCTCAATTATTTCAACCGAGTTTTTATTAAAAGAAATATCGTCATCTGTAATTATTTCAATATCCCCAGTCATATGTTCTAAAAGTCTATTTCTTGATTTAGCAATACCTTTTTCATTATAAGAATACATTATATAATTTTTCTCTTTTTGAACACTTTCTTTAGGCATAAATTGATTTACTATTATTGCATTTGTTATATTTTTTTTCTCAAGAGATAATTCTTTAATTTTATTTAACTTACAAGAAGATATTAACATTTCTACTTTCATAAAATCACCTATCTAATTTTTTAAATATTTTATTCATTTTCTTATTTGTAAATAACATTTTAATTGATGGTGAAAACAATTTAAATAAAGATTTGTGAGATACTACTTTATAAGCAAACTTAAATGATTTAGATTTCTTTAAATATTTATTTTTCTTATTAAACTTTTTTAAATGTATTAAAAACTCTTCATATGCTTTTTCTTTATCTTTTTTATTTTTTAACATTGTTATTCTAAACATACGATAAATAGTATGAGTTATAAATATATATTCTAGTTCTTCTTTATATTTATCATATAATTTTTCTTCTTCAAATTTTCTTTTAATTAATTTATGAGATTCTATAATATTAACTAACTTATCATATGTAATTGTAGATGTTAGACCACCTTCAGCGAAAATATAGTGATATATTGGCTTAGATATGTACGTTATCTTATTACATTTTGCCATGGCTAATGCTGTTATTAAAATATCTTCTGATATAAAAGTATAAATGAAAGAATTATTAGTTATAAATTCTTTTTTAAAGATCTTATTCCATAAAGGAAGTTTGATAAGCATAATGTCTTTATGATCTTTTAAGTTATCTTTATAATCCTTATTTATTCCTTTCATTAGTTTTCTATCTTCACCGCTATGTTCTATATAATCACCGATTACTATATCACTTTTATTCTTTGTAATTTCACATATAAAGTGATATAAAGTATCATCTTCTAAGTAATCATCGGCATCTGCAAAATAAATATATTCCCCTTTTGACTTAGAAAAACCTTTTTGCCTTGCATAATTAGGTCCTTGTCTTTTCTCAGAAAGTATTGTAAAACGTTTATCATCATTAATTAATTTTTTTAAATATTCTTTAGATCCATCAGTTGAATTATTATCAACAAGTATAACTTCAAAATTTTTATATGTTTGTTCTTTTAAAGATTTAATAAGTAAATCTGCTTTGTTATTTACGTTATATACTGGAACAATTACACTTATAAAAATATTATCTACTGTAGGTATGGTAATTTCTTGTGTTGGTTTGTTATCATAGTTTGATACTATTTTTTTAAGATTATTTTTTTCCATAAATACATGAGTATAATTTCTTGTTCTATAATTCTTGTATTTAAAATTTTGAATTGGACAATGTCTTATTGATAATTTATTAGTAAAACCAATTTTAAGTCCTTTTTTCTTCGCACTATAGAAAAAAGCAGTATGTTCTTGTAATTTTAAGTCTTCATCCCATGGATGTTTTTTTATTGATTCTGTTTTGGCTATAAAGAAATTAATTACAACATCAACTTCTTTATAATCAGGAAATTCTTTTATTTGATAATTAGCATGTAGAATATTGTCTTTCTCATTTAATGTAGCTATATAATTTGTAGGAAGTTCATAATGAAGTATTTTTTGAGCAAATCTAATAAGATAATCTTTTTTTGAATTAATAATTTTATAATTTCTTAGATATCCACCTAATATATCCAAGTTGTTCTCTTTTAATATATTTAAAGCTGCTTCTAAATTTGTTTTTTTATCAAAAACAAAATCATCATCACACAGACAAAAATATTTTGTTTTTACTTTATTAACAAGATAATTTCTACCATAAGATAATCCACAATCATATGGAAGATTGTATACTATAATGTTCTTTTTATTTGGGAAATCCTTTTCAATTCGTTTTTTACAGCTTATTAAACTATCATCTCCAATAAGTATTGGAATATCTTTATATTTTTTTAATATTGATTTTATTAATGGCTTTAAGCATACATATCTATCAAGTGTTTTTATAATAATAGTAATGTCATCCATATTTATACACTCCTTTTATATATTAGAACATCGTTCTTGTCATATATTATTTCATATTCTCCACTTATTTTGTCATAACTATTTTTATATTTTTTACCTACGACTATATAAGAGACATTGTTTTCTTTAAGAAGACTATTAATATAACAATATTTTTTATTATATTTTCCTTCTGTTATTAATTTTTCAAGATAATTGAAATCATATTCTCCAGCACTTTGAAAATATAAATTCATTAACATTTTGTTACTTATAGATGTTGTATCACTATAAAACGTTTTATATTCTTTACTATCTATTAATTTATATTTATTATTTGGATTTTCATCAATCATTGAAAGAGATAAAGTATCAATTGTGTATAGCACTATTGGTTTTTCATTTTCATGAATTCTAGTTGCTACTAAAGAATTTACTTCATAGTTAGCATCTACTAAATTTTTTGGAACTTTATATAGAAGATCATTTTTTTTAAAATTTGGTATTTTTAATAAATCAACATATGAATAAACCGAAATAGCAAGTAATACTGCATATGGAATGTACAAATATTTCAAAGATTTATTAATCATTTTGATATTAAATTCCTCTATCCATTCAAAGAACCACATAATTCCATAAATAGCAAAGAATGTATTAAAGAATAGATAAATTCTACTATTCAAGTCTAAAGTAATTATAGCTAAACCTTCAGTTACAAACGGATTAAAGAAAAATAAAATGTATATTAGAAATATTTTATAAACATGTTCTTTCCTTTTCATAAACAAACCATATATGGCAAAAAACAACATTCCACCATACATAAGTACTGAATGAGTAATTGCTATCATCCAGGTATTTAATAAAGTATGAGGATTTTGATATATGTATTTCATAGATGTTCCAAACATATCATAGTCAATTTTATAGTCTAAATTTTCAATTTTTATTTTGTCATTAATACAAAGATTTGCAGCTTTTGTAGCTTGTTTATCTGAAACCACTCCTTGTTTCATAAAAGCATTAGAAAAGTTTGAGATTGTTTTATCTTTAGGAGTAACAATAAATGCAACTGGAATTACAACCATTAAAAATATAGCTACATCTTTAGCAAATCTTTTAATTAATTTAAATCTAATAATATACCAAATAAATATTAATATTAATATAGCAATTGATATATAAACAATTGTTTTTTTACTTTCCAAAATATAAAGCATACCTAAACAATATGTTGGTATTGCAAGTTTAAAAATAATATCTAACTTATCATAATTTTTCTTTAAATAGCTAGATACAAATAAAGTCAAAATAAAGGCTGCTGAAGTATATAATATTGCAGATGTACAAGCAGCTGCTGCAACAAATACAATATAATAAACACAAACGAATTTCTTTTCTCGAAATGCTCTAAAGGTAAAATAAAATAGATAAATTGGTATTAATATATTTACTAAATATAATGAATTGAATGGTGCTCTAAAAATACTTCCAAAAAATGTTAATACAAATATGCTAATTATATTATTTATATAATTCTTTTTAGATATTCTTGCTATGCCTAATGCTGTAATACTCAAAAAATAATATGTCATATAAGTAAATGGCCAAATTAATACTAAATATGCTGGTCTAATATTTAAAATATCGGCAAAATAACTTGACTGTAGGTAAAACGACATATATTTATAAAAATTTTGTAAATCAGAAATTCCATTGTAAGGATTAATAATTGATAATCTATCAGCTCTACTTGCACTATTTGTATAAATACTATAAAAGTATGAATCATACATTTCTGCATTTCCAAAGTCAATAAAAAGGAAAAATAAAATTGTAAAAATAAGACCTATTGTTAAACTTAATAATTCTTTTTTTGTAAATTTAAATAATTCTTTTAGCTTGATAGAATAAAAAATACTTAAAAAGCAAATTATAGAATAAATTGTACCAAAGAAGATTAAATAATCCGTAGATAATCTAAAATACATTGGAATAAAAGAGCATATAAAAAAGATGGCTATGTTAAGTAGATAGCCTAAACTTAATGATATTTCATAAGATAGTTTACTTTTTTTACTAATTATCAAACCTAAACTTTTTGATGATGCAAGCAAAAAAAGTAATATAATTATCAACTTGAATATAATCATCCAAAAGCCTCCAATTTATAGTATTACTTATTATTTTCTTCTTCTTTTTTCTTGTCTATACTTAATCTTTGTATTAATTTTTTATTTTTTTCTTTTAGTTCTGATATTTTAATATTTTGTAAAAATACCATTATGTATATTACAAATATAAATCCAGTTAGAATAAAGTTACTTGTTGATTCAAAACCTAATAATTTAGATAAATACGTTGGCAGTCCTGGAAAAACACTTAGTATTAGTAATAATATTGACCATATTATCCATACAATAGAATCATCAATATTTAATTGATGTTTTTTTATTCTTAATATTACATAGATAAATGTTGCTAAACTTGCAACTATAAGTATTATTTGTAATCTCATATTAACACCTACTTTCTTTTTCTAAATGGTTGAATAAAGAATATAGAAGTTAACATTCTTGTCATGTATTTTATAGTATGAGAAAGATTTAAATATGATTCTCCAAATTCTCTATCATTCATTTCAACTTGTACTTCTTTTATTTTTTTCCCTCTTAATTTCATATATGCTAATGTATCTGGTTCTGGAGGGTTATTAATATCATTTGCATAATCAGCCATTGTTGATTTATCATAAGCTCTCATTCCACTAGTTGGATCCTTAATTCTAATTCCTGCTACTAATAATATAGCAAAACCTATTAATCTTGATCCCAACATACGCATAGTAAATGGTTTCCTTTTTGTTACAAATCTTGAACCAATTACAATGCTGTTATTATCTATTTCGTCTACTAAAGATTTAATATATTTTGCTTGGTGTTGTCCATCTCCATCAAATTGAATAGCAACATCATAATCTTTTTCAACTGCATATTTAAGACCAGTTTGAACTGCCCCAAATAATCCTAAATTTTGAATCAAATCTATGTAATTATATTTATTCTTTTTTAAAACATCTAAAGTATCATCGCGAGATCCATCGTTTACTACTAAATAATCTACACCTTTAGCATTCTTTCTTATATCTTCTACAGTTTTTTCAATATTCAATGCCTCATTATAGGCAGGTATAATTACTAATACTTTTTTATTATTTTTCATAACTACTCCTTACTACTTTTTATTATGCTCTTAAATACTTTAAGAAAATCTTTAAAAGTTTCTTTATCTACTAAAATTCCTACTGTTCCTATTAATAAACTTGAAAGAGTAAATACTATTATTGCTATTAAAACCCACTCTAAATATCCAGTTGCAGTTATATTAATAAAAGTTGAACTAAAACAAATAAGTACTGATGGAATTGTTAAAGCAATTAATCTTTTTATCACTCTTTTACTACTAATGTTTAATATAAATTTGTTCGAATACCAAAAGAAATTAATTGTTCTATATATATATGCAAGTAAATTACCTAATATTGCTCCATATATTCCAAAAATAGGAATGAGAATTAATTGTCCAATTATACATATAAGCATTTCTGTTAATGTATATTTTTTTGTTTCTTTAAACTTTCCACTTGCTACTACAAGCATTCTAGGAGGTGTTTTAACACAATTTACTATTCCTAATAATACAAATAGATATCCAAGAAGTGGTAATGAATAATTAACATCTGTCATATTTCTTGTGTATATAGATATAAATGGCATTATCATAATGAATGTTACTGTGTATATTATAAATTCTCCAATTAAAAATGCCCATTCAAAGATATTATATGTTCTATCTAATACTTCTTTTTCGTTTTTTGCTATTACGTCTCCAAATGATGCATAGATTCCATTTGAAACAATACTTGAAATCATATTTAATCCAGAGAAAACTAAAAGATATATTGAAAAAATACTTGCATTAGTAAGGCCTAATAAAAGTGATATTAATACTACAGAGCTATTATTAACTACTAAGGCTGTAATCTCGTGAACAACAGCATCTTTTCTTTGGGAAATTGATCCATCAAGTGGTTTTGCATTTTTATCAATAAATGTATAGTGTTTTCTAAAATGCCCCCACAAAAAAATAACTCTTGTGATATATACTGCCATTGCTCCAAATTCAACAAGAACAATATTACATTTTAATTTAATTAATATAACAGAAATAGTTATATTGAAAATATTTCCCAAGGCTTGAGCAATTGAAACTAAGTAATTTTTTTGATCAGCGCTAAAAAGTGCTTGATATTTTCCAATAAAATAAAACTCTGAAACTCCACACATTCCTAAGAGAATAACTAATGAAACAGATATTATTGGATTAACATCTTTGCTTACAAAAATAGGATATATAAATGCAACCATTAACATAATTAATGAAGCATAATTTCCAGCTTTTATAAACATTTTTTTCGTTGCTGCAAAAATCCCACTTAATTTTTTATAATTCTTTTTGGCAAGTGGTTCATACATTACATATGTACTAGCACTAGCAATTCCTGCCCCAGTTGTTTGAGCATAAGTCACTATTTGTTTTATTGTTTGAACAAGTCCATTAATACCAGAACCATAGTTAGTAATTATAAGTGGTGGTAAAACAAAGCCAATGATAATTCCAATAAATTGTTGAACTAAATTAAAAAATAAATTAATAAAACTCTTTTTAGCCCTCATTTTATCACCTTCACTTGCTATGAAAATTATCTCATTTTATATATTAAATGTCAAACTTTTTAAGGTTTTGGTCTAAGTTTAATTACCGTTACTTCAGGTGAAAATAAAAAATCTAAATATTCAAACTTATTAGTGTGAGATGATTTAGTAACTCCACTAGAAATAATGCATTTTGTACCTAAATTATCATAAAGTCCATAACACATATTAGCAAACAATTTACCATCTGGTCTTATAAATCCTCTTCCTTTTAGTAATGGTTTTAAAATATTAGGAGTTATACCTCCATGCATATGTCCACAAATTAGTAAATCAAATGATTTAGTAAATTCTAAATTATTAAAGATTTTTTCTTTATAAAAATCTATTGGAGAATGACACAACATAATATTATATTTATTAGGATTATAATTAATATTTTTAAGATTCGATATAATATAACTATCATCTTTTTTTTGTTCAAAATATTCTCCTGGAATAGTAATACCTAAAAATGAAATGTTTTCAAAACTAATCGATTCATTGTCTAATACATAACAATTATTAATTAATTGTATTTTAGAAAATAATTCTAAGTTATATGATTTCTTTTTAGCTATAAATTCATGATTCCCTATTGATATTAAAACTGGTGATATTATAGATAATCTTTTTATCCAATCAATAACACATTCTTCATCCTTAACATAATACGAATCCATTAAATCACCAGGAATACAAATATAATTTGGTTTTATTTTTTCTACTGTATTTAATACTTTATTTAATTTTTTTATATTTCTTTTTGAATAATAATGAACATCTGCTAGAACTACAATTGTCACTTCTTTATCGATATTTGTATTAATAAAATACTTTTTCTTTGTTATTCTCATATTAATCACCTTTTTAATTATATTATAAAAATAACTTTTTTCAAAATTAGATTTCTTTACTTTTATTATATTTTTTTTTATAATTTAAATGTAAGATTTATTTGGAGGTTAAACATGTATTTTAATGAAAAAATTTTAGTCGGAAAAAGCGATAATAAAGAAGCATATATTTTACCAAAAATGGCTAATCGTCATGGTATTATAAGTGGTGCTAGTGGTAGTGGTAAAACAATCACTTTAAAAGTATTAGCAGAAAGTTTCAGCGATGCAAGAGTTCCTGTACTCCTTGTAGACGTTAAAGGTGATTTAGCAGGTACTGCCCTAAATGGTACAATGAATTCAAATATAGAAACTCGTATTGATAATTTAAAACTTGAAAATTTTAATTTAAAAAAATATCCTACTACATTTTGGGATGTATATGGAAAATATGGTCATCCTATTAGAACTACTGTTGCTAAAGTTGGTCCTAAACTACTTTCTAAAATGTTAGATTTATCAGATGCACAAGAAGGAATATTAACAATAGCATTTAAAATTGCAGAAGACGAAGGATTACAGCTTGTAGATTTAAAAGATTTAAGAAGTATCTTAAGTTATATTGGTGATAAAAGGAAAGATTATTCTCTTTCATATGGTAATATAACTGTACAAAGCGTTGGATCAATACAAAGAAATATTTTATCTTTGCAAGAAGAAGGCGGAGATTATTTCTTTGGAAAACCTGATTTTGAAATTAAAGACTTTATTCACTATGATGGAGATACTGGTAATGGTCAGATAAATATTCTAGATGCTTCTATTCTATTTCAAAAGCCAAATCTATACTCTACTTTCTTATTATGGTTACTAACTTATTTATATAATTCAATGCCAGAGGTTGGAGATTTAGATAAGCCTAAATTAGTATTTTTTATAGATGAAGCACATCTATTATTCGATAATATTTCAAGGCCACTTTTAAATTCTATCATCCAAATAGTTAAATTAATTAGATCTAAAGGAGTTGGATTATATTTCATATCACAAAGTCCTAGTGACATACCTGATGAGATACTTTCACAATTAGGTAATAGAATTCAACATGTTTTAAGATATTATACAAAGAATGATGAAAAAGCAATTAAAGCAGCTGCTAACTCATTTAGATTAAATCCTAATATGGATATTGTTGAAGAGATTAAAAATTTAGGTACTGGTGTTGCTCTTGTATCTTTCCAAGATGAAAAAGGAAATCCAGAAATTGTTGAAAAAGTAACTATTCTTCCTCCACAAAGTGCTATGGGTGCTATTGATGATGAAATACGTGATGAATTAATTAAAAGAAGTTATTTATATGGAAAATATGAATATGTTATTGATGATGAAACTGCTCACGAAAAATTAACAAAAGTTAAAAAAGAGGAAGAAGAAAAGAAACAGCAATTAGAAGAAGAAAAATTAAAAGAAAAGGAAGAAGCTTTAGCACAAAAACAAAGAGAAAAAGAAGAAAAAGAAGAAGAAAAGAAAAGAAAAGAAGAAGAACGTCAAAGAAAAGAAGAAGAAAGAATTGCTGAAAAAGAAAGAAAAGAACAAGAAAGAAAATTAAAAGAAGAAGAAAGAGAAAGAAAAGCTAAGGAAAAAGAAGAAGAAAGAAAAAGAAAAGAAGAAGAAAAAGCAAGAAAAAATACAGTTGGATATAAACTTGGTAAAAAAGTAGTAAATAAAGCTACTAATAAAGTTATAGATAGAGGATTAAATAAAGTATTAAAGGGTCTTTTTAAATAGAGATCCTTTTTAATAGTTTAAATATATTATTATTTATTGTATAATTAAGATACTAGGAGGTGAATTATGTGAAAAAATATGTTGCAGAATTTGTTGGAACTTTAGTTCTTACATTAATTGCTTGTGGAGTTGCAGTAATTACAAGAGCTGACTTATTAGCTACTTCTTTAGCATTTGGATTAGTTATAGTTGCTATGGCTTATTCAATTGGAAACGTATCTGGATGTCATATTAATCCTGCAGTATCATTTGGAATGTTTATTGCTGGAAAAATGAGTTTAAATGAACTATGGAAGTACGTTGTTGCTCAATTTTTAGGAGCTATTTGTGGATCTCTTTTATTAGGAGTAATTCTAGAAGATTTCGAAAAATTAGGCGCTAATGGATATGCTGATGGCAAAGTATGGATTGCACTATTAGTTGAAATTATTTTAACTTTTATTTTTGTAACAGTTATTCTTGGAGTTACAGAAAAGAAAGAAAATGCTCATGCAGCAGGAATAGTTATTGGTCTTACTTTAACTCTAGTACACTTATTTGGAATTCCATTTACAGGTACTTCAGTTAACCCAGCTAGAAGTTTTGGTCCTGCTCTATTTCAATTAGGTGATGCAATCGCTCAAGTTTGGGTATTTATCTTAGCACCACTTGTTGGAGCATTACTTGCAGGTTTATTCTACAAATATGTTTTAAAAACAAAATAATTCACAAAAAAAGGCTTAATAGTAAGCCTTTTTTATTTGCAATTATTGTCAAAATAAGTAATTTTTGTAATATTTGAACTATTTTTTAATACTATATCAAATGCTATTTCTTCATTGTTTGTAAGAGTTCTTGATTCAACTTTTTTACCATAATTATTTTTTAGTGTATTAGAAAAATCTTTTGTAATACTTCTTTGTGATAAGCTTGATCCATAATTTTTGTAAATATACTCTCTTCCATTATCTGCTAAATCCTTATAAGTTAACATTGGTATTCCTACTCCATTGTTATCTTCACTAATGAAATAATAATTGTACCCTGTGCCTTCAAATGTTACACCAACATAAGCATAATTCCATTTATCTCCAAATACTGGATTTCCTCCTACTTCTACTTCAACACAAGATTTTGAAATATCATCTCCTACTGGTATCATATAAAGAATACCATTTTCATATAGTCTTAAATCTTTACCTTCATTTACTTTTGTTCTTATTGCATCAACATATGAAGCAGCAATATCAACATATGCACTCTTTTTGGATCTTTCAATATAACTTTCATTTCCTTTGTTAGTATTTTCTTTCTTATTATTGTCAGAACCACATCCCGCTAAAGTTAAACTTACTATAGTAATTAATAAAATAAATATTGTTTTTTTCATATCTTATCCTCCTAATATGATTATATCATATATAAAAAAAGAAAGATTTACTTTCTTTCAAACATTTTTTCAAATATTAAAAATATTAATCCTCCTACAAATAATAAAATACATACGATATCAAATTTATATAGTACATCATTTTTTATTGAATCTAATGATATTCTAATCAAATCATTTGTATATAATTTCTTTAAAGAGACAAATTTTTGAATAATAAACTGAATCATTATTATTGATAAACTCGTCATCATAAATACTCTTCCTAGAGGTTTTGACTGCATTTTAAATATCATATATAAATATATAGCAAATATAGATATTAGTGAAATAACCATTATTGGAACACATAAATTTTTAAATATAATAAAAGAGTTAGGCATCTTATCTAAAATACTTGAAGCTTTTACTTTTTTTTCATAATAACTTATTAATGATTTTATTTTTTGATTAATTATTTCTCTATTTTCTATTTCTATATTATTTTTAATTAAATAATCATCAATTAGTTTATTTGATTTTGTTTCTATTTCTACTGAATGTATTATATATGATTCTTTTTTATAATAACCTTCTAAGTAATTATTTATATCATTTTTTATCATATCTATATCAATTATTTTTTTAACATCAATTTCAATATTTAATTCTTTTAACTCTGTATCAAACTTATCATTAATTTGAGTGTAAAGTGTCTTGTAATATAAATTTTCGTCTAATTTTGATGTTATATAGGACATTTTAAATATTGAAATATCTAATATTAAAAAGATTAAAAATAAAGATAAAAATAACACCATCAACCCATACAATATAATTCTTTTTTTCATATTTTTTTACTAAAATACTTGAAATATATAAAACTTCAAATATCTTGTCTCCTCTACTCCTAATAATACAGGATGATCAAAACTTGCACCAGTATATGACACTTCTTTTAATTTTACACCTGCTAATTGACTTGCTTTAAAAATAGCATTTACAAATAAATCATTTGTTGCGAAATGTGAACATGATGCAGTTGCAAGATATCCACCTCTTGGTAATGATTTAAGAGCTAAATAATTTAATTCTTGATATCCTCTTAATGCTTTATCTATAGTTTTTCTAGATTTAGTAAATGCCGGAGGATCAAGTATTATAAAATCATATTCTTTTTTATTATTCTTTGCTAACTCTTCTAATTTATCAAAAACATCTGCACATTCTGTTTCTATTTTCATATTATTTATTTTAAAATTGTTTTTTGAATCTTCTAATGCTTTTTCAGATATATCCATAGCAACAACTTTTTTAGCGCCACCTAAATATGCATTCATAGCAAATGATCCAGTATGAGTACAGCAATCAAGAACTGTTCTATTTTTAGCTATTTTTCTAATAGCAAGTCTATTATATTTTTGATCTAAGAAAAAGCCTGTTTTTTGACCATTTTCAAAATCTACAATATATTTTATATTATTTTCTATAATTTCTGTAGATGTTGTATTTGGAATATCTTTTCCAAAATCAAACCATCCTTTATATTGTTTCATTCCTTCTTTTTCTCGAATATCGACATCATTTCGTAGATATATTCCAGAAATAATAAAACCACTTTTTTCCATTTCTTCTACTAAAATTTTTAATATAGATTCTTTTCTTAATTCGATTCCAAGTGATAATATTTGTACTACTAAAATATCATTAAATTTATCTACTGTTAAACCAGGCATTTCATCTGCTTCTCCAAATATTACGCGAAAAGCATTAGTTTCATTTTGCATTACTGTTAATCGATAATCAATTGAGTATCTTATTCTTCTTCTAAAAAATTCATTATCAAATTTATCATTTGCATTTCTACTTAATAGTCTTACAGTTATTTTTGAATTATTATTATAAAAACCACTTCCAAGATATTTCTCTTTTTCATTTATTACATCTACAATTTCACCATTTTCAATAGAAGAATCTATTTTTGTTAATTCACCTTCGTATATCCAAGGATGGCCTAATTCAATTTGTTTTTCACCCTTTTTTGTAATATATACTTTTTTTAATTCTCTTGGTTTCATATTGTTTTTTTCCTTCTAATTTTTGATATTATTCTTTTTATTAAATTTTTGAAATATTTATATTCTTCTTTTCTACCAAATATAATGCTATTAACTATATTAGGAATTAATAGACAAAGTAATGCTTTTATAATAAACGAAATGACTCTTCCAAAATTAATTAAGCTACATAAGAAATATGTTAAAGTACAACATATAATAGTGATTATGGCATATGTGATATATAATTTAAAATATTCTCTTAATTTTTCTTTAAATCCATATTTATAAAGTACTAAAGGTTCAACCCAAATACATACTGTAATTGAACTTATTAATGTTCCTAAAAATACTCCAAATGTCCCAAAATTAATAGCGAGAATAATTGATGTGACTAAATTGATAATTGCTTCAAAAACTGATTTCCATCTATCTTTATAAAATAAACCACTAGCTTCTCTAAATGTTAAAACTGATTTTCTCATACCCGCTATATAAAAGTTTATTACTATTATACAAACTATATCAAAACTAAATAAATAATCTTTACCAATCCATAACTCTATAAATGGATTAAATAAACATATTAAAGATACTGAAATAAATGAATACATTAAATAATCTAAAAAATAAATATCTTTAAATATACTATAGGCTTTTTTATTATCTGAAGTAGCAAATAAATTACCTACACTTGCTGTTACTGAATTAAATACATGAGTTGTAACACTATTAATTGCATTCGTTATAAAGAAGTAATTAGAATATAATCCAACTGCATCAAGAGATACTAGCATTGATAGTAGAATATTATCTGTAGAATTTACAACAACTCCTCCCACTTTATGCATCATCATTGCTCTAGTATTTTTTATAATGCTATCTTTTGATTCTTCATCTAATGGTATTTTCTCATTGTTATTTAAAAAACTATACATCTTATTAGCTTTTCTAGAAACCATTAAATTATCAGCAAGAGTTGCTGCAATCATTATTAATAAGTATCCAATATAATTTTTAAATAATATTAAATATACAATTTCTAAAAAAGTAAATACTGCATGAGCTACATATCTATAGAATGTAACTATATATCTTTTTTGATCTGCTATTATTAAATTTCTTTTATATGAGAAGAAATATGATACCGATGTATTAACAACAAATAAAACATATATTAAACTGATATATGGTATATCAGGCATATCTTTTATTATTAATGATAGAAATGGTGTTAAAGATATTCCTATTAAAAGAATTGTAACACCTATAATTGTATAAACTTTTTTGTATACTTGCATTAACATTGTGCATTTCTTTGTATTATTTTCTGCAAGTGGTTTATATAAACTAAAGGTTATTGCTTCTCCAACACCTAATTCTGCCAAAGATAGTATTGTTAAAATATTAGTAAATAAACCATTTAACCCTAAGTATTCTCTTCCCAATGTTCTTATAAAAAATATTCTTGCAATAAAACTTATAATGAAACCTATACCTTGTCCTATTATTGCAGTTATAAGGTTTCTAACGCTATTTTTGGTTCTAGACATTTTATCACCGCCAAAATAAATTACTATAATGATTATATCATATTTTAGTATTAATTATATTATTTCTTTAATATGTCGTATACACTTTTTTTAGATAGACAAACTTGTTCTTCTGTAAGGCTTTGAATATATGGTCCAGGATTTACATTATCTTCTTTTGTTACTAGTTTTTCAAAAGAATTAATTAGATTTTTATCTATTCCAATTGAAGATAGGTAATCAAGATATCCGTAATATTCGTTTAAAGATAAATGTGATACATTTTTCCCATACAAATAAGAAAGAATTATGCAAGTATAGCAAAACAAATCTGTATTTTCATCTACTTTTACTATTGCACTTTCTCTTATTATTCTATATTTTTCTTTAACATTACTAATTAATCCATGCGGATATAAGTAAAATGAAATTGGTTCTGTATTATTTTCTATTTTACAACTATCTAAATCTACTACAGTTATTTCTTTAGTAGACGGATTAACTATAAAATTAGATGAATGAAGATCAGCAATGTAAAATGTTTTTAAAGATGTATTTTCTCTTATTAATTTCAATTGATCAAGTATTTTCCCAATCCCTTGTAAATATGATTTTATTTCATCAAGTGGATATTTTACATCATTAATAATATCTGCTAAATTAATTCCTACTATGTATGGCATTAAAAATCCAACATTAATATTAGATACTCTTATTAATGCTTCTGGAACACATAATGATTTTGGAAATAAAGATCTATTTTTATCTAATAAATCAATGGTATACATTTTATTATCATATTTTGGGCCTTCTAATTCATCTAATTGTTTAATTATTTTTAGTTCACCATGATAATTAAATAGTTTAATATGTGATTCAATATTAAAAACATTCTTAGATAATTTTATTGATTTTAAACCATTAATTGTTTCTTCTTGTAGTGCTATTGTCTTCATTGTTTCTCTCCTTTTGTAAAACAGGCATAATTGTAACATATAAGATTGAATAAATCAATGTAAATAATCATATATTAAACAGGAGGATTTATGAATACTTTTGGACTAAATGATAATGAGGTAATTGAAAGTCGTAAAAAAAATGGTAGTAATACTTTATCTAAAATAAAAAGTGATTCAATACTACAACTATTCATTCAATCACTAGGAGATCCAATTATAAAAATTCTTTTAGTAGCATTAGGAATAAAAATATTTTTTTTAATAAAAAGTGTTGATATTTTTGAAACAATTGGCATATTATCTGCAATTTTTATTTCTTCTTTTATCTCTTCTATTTCTGAATATGGTAGTCAAAAATCATTTATAAAAATGCAAGAAGAAGCTTCTTTAATTAAAGTTAAAGCTAAAAGAAATAATTCTGTTGTTGAAATCAGTATTGATGATATAGTGTGCAACGATATAGTAATTCTTGAACAAGGTGACAAAATACCAGCTGATGGAATAATTATAGATGGATCTGTTATAGTGGATGAATCTGTTTTAAGTGGAGAAACTAAAGAAATTGAAAAAATAGTAAATAGCAAAGTATTTCGTGGAACAACAGTTAATGATAAAAAAGCGATTATGCTTGTTACAGCTGTTGGAAATAATACAATGTATGGTCAGTTAAACAAAGAACTACAGGAAGATAGTCCCGAAAGTCCTTTAAAATTTAGATTAAAAAAACTAGCTTTAATGATTAGTAAAATTGGATACTTTGGAGCATTTTTAGTATCGTTTTCATATTTGTTTTCTAAAATAGTAATAGATAATCATTTTAATAAAGATTTAATTATTAGTACTATTACTAATTTTCCGTTAATGATGAATTATATAATATATGCACTAACACTAGTTGTTACAATTATTGTTGTTGCTGTTCCTGAAGGATTACCTATGATGATAACCCTAGTATTATCTAAAAATATGAAAAAAATGATCAAAGAAAATGTTTTAGTAAGAAAAATGACAGGTATAGAGACAGCTGGGAATATAAATATTCTTTTTACAGATAAAACTGGTACTTTAACAAATGGTAAATTTGAAATAGTAGATATTTGTCTTGGAAATAATAAAAAATTTAATAATTTATATGAAATAAAAAAATATAATGATTATTATAATATATTATCTAATAATATTATTTATAATAGCGATTGCTATTATGATAATGGATCTATTATTGGTGGTAATATCACAGATAGAACTCTTTTTTCCTTTTTTAAAAAAGAAAAAGATAATAAAGTTAAAATTATAAAGAGAAAACATTTTAATAGTAGTAATAAATATTCTATGACTACTATTGATTTAAATGGAAAAATAGATTTAATTAAAGGTGCTAAAGAAATAATATTACCTAAATGTAAATATTATTATAACGAATATGGAAAAGTAAATAAAATTAAAGATATTAGTTTATTAGATAAATATTCAGATAATTTGGCTAAATGTGGAATTAGAGTTATATGTGTTGCTCAAAAAGAAGCTTTTTATGATGGGTTAATTCTTGTTTCTCTTATTTCAATTAAAGATGAAATAAGAGAAAATACCAAAGAAGGAATTGAGTTAATTAAAAATGCTGGTATTCAAGTTGTGATGTTAACTGGTGATAATATTAATACTGCAATTTCTATTGGTAAAGAGTTAGATTTAATAAATGATAGTGATATAGCAATAACATCTAACGAACTTCATGAAAAAAGTGAAGAAGAATTAAGAAGTATTCTTCCAAAATTAAGAATTGTCGCTAGAGCATTGCCTAGTGATAAAACAAAATTAATAAAAATTGCTCAAAATATGGGAATGATTGTAGGAATGACTGGTGATGGTGTAAACGATGCTCCTGCTTTAAAAAATGCTGATATAGGTTTTTCTATGGGAAGTGGAACGGAAATTGCCAAAGAAGCATCTGATATTGTTATTTTGGATAATAATATTAAATCAATATCAAATGCTATTTTATATGGAAGAACTATTTTTAAAAGTATTAGAAAGTTTATAATATGTCAATTATCTATTAATTTATGTGCTATTGGTTTATCAATAATTGGTACATTTATTGGAATAGATACTCCAGTTACTGTAATACAAATGCTTTGGATTAATATGGTTATGGATACTTTAACAGGGCTTGCATTTGCATATGAGCCACCATTAAAAGAATATATGAATGAACTCCCTAAAAATAAAGAAGAACCAATTATTAATAGTTATATGTTTAGTGAAATATTTTTTACAGGAATATACTCATTTCTTTTATGTATATTTTTTCTTAAATCAAATATTATCTTAAATATTTATAGAAATAATTATAGTTATTTAATGTCTGCTTTTTTTGGTTTATTTATATTCATAGATATTTTTAATAGTTTAAATGCAAGAACTGAAAGAATTAATATTTTTGCAAATATCTTAAAGAATAAATTTTATATTATTATTGTTATTTTTATTATAGTAATGCAATTATTGATGATTTATTATGGTGGTAATACATTTAGAACAATTGGTCTTAATTTAAAAGAACTAGAAATAATGATTTTACTTTCTTCTACAGTAATACCTGTAGATATATTAAGGAAAATAATTATAAAAAGAAAAAAACCTAATTAGGTTTTTATTTTTTCTTTCTAAATCTTGAAAAGAAATCAAAGTGTTGTTTAGCAGTTAATGCTTCATCCAATACAGGAATATCTCTTGCAACATCATATGCTTTTTGTCTTGCTTTTCTTCTCATTAATCTTTCTGCATCATCTTTTAATTCATCTTGTAATGTATATTCATCATTTTCAGTTATAGTTGGAGCAACACCTTCTGTTGTGCATTCTGTTTGAGATATTTGGACAAATAAATCAGTATATTCTTTAGAAAGTGGAGATGACATAAATTTTGTTTCAAAATCAGTTACGTCTTTACAATCTTTGGCAAATTCTTCTAATTTAACAAAATAATCATCTATTGTTTTTAAATTCCCAGAGTCTTTTATATCATATGCTGAAAAAAGTGCATTTCTTCTACTTTCGATAGAAGTCTTAATTAAATCATTCATAAATCCTCCTAATTTGAGATATTTTTTAATAATTCGATTGGATAGTTAAACCATTCAGAATTGAAACTACCTAATGTACTTGAACTAATAGTGAAAAATATTGGCGTTTCATTTTTAATATCAGTAAATAAATATCCATATTCTATCTCATTTATATTTCCTGTTACTAAAATACAATCAAATCCATCAATATTTTTAGGTTCAAAAGATGTAACATTAAAACCTTTAGCATTAAATTCATTAATTATTGAATCCTTACTATTTATCATTTGAGCATATGATAAATTATATTTCATATATGTAATAATACAGTCTTCGTTTTGAATGTAATTATTATTTTCAAAACTATAATAACTAAATGTAGGTGGTAAGGTTACACTGTATTTATCTATTTTAACAATATTATTTTTTTCTTCTTTTTTATCATCTTTTTTCTCATCTTTTTTTTCTTCAACAGGTGTATTTTCTTCCTCATTAGAATTTAAATACCACATTCCAAACCCAACTCCTGCTGCTATTATTAATACAAGAAAAATTACAACCGACTTTAAAAGAGAATTATTATTTTTAGGATAGTTATATACTATTTCCGTTTTAACAGCAGTCTTTTCTTCATAATCTGTTTTAGCACCACACTCATCACAAAATTTAGCTGTATTACTTAATTCTTTTCCACAATATTTACACTTCATTTTGTTACCTTCTTTCTATATAGATTTTAGCATATAGAATAAAAAAAGGAAAGTTTACTTTCTTTTTTTATTAAAAAATAATATTGAACATATACTTCCCGTGCTATCTAATAAAATATCTTTAAAATTTCCACTTCTACCAATTATAAATAATTGATGAAATTCATCAGTGCAAGCATATATAAAACATATTAAAATCATTATATAAATATTATTAATTTTATATGTTTTTAAAGTTAAAAATATTAATAAACCTAATATAAAATATTCTAAAAAATGAGCCAATTTTCTTATTGGATAATCATATTTTTTTATAATATTAGATATTTCTTCTTCACTAGGATTACTATTAAATAGTTTATATACCCTTACAATTGTATTTTTTATAATTGAATGACTATTATTTGATGAAATAGATGCACTTTGATTAGAAAATAAAAATATTATAATCATCCATATTATTGTTATTGTTGTTAATATTGTTTTTTTTATCATAACTCCTCTATTCAACCATTTTATAAAAAATATTACTTAATGGAGACTCGAATACCATTTCTTTATTATTTAATTTAACTATTAGTTTTGAAGCATGTAACATCATTCTTTTTATTGTTTTATCTTTAAAACCATATTTTGCATCTCCAGCGATAGGATGATTTATTTCTTTAAGTTGAACTCTAATTTGATTTCTTCTTCCTGTTTTTATATTTATTTCTAATAAAGAATATGTATCATTTGTTTTAATTCTTTTATATTCAGTAATAGCAAGTTTTCCTGATTTAGATGAAAAAGTAACTAACTTGTCATCTTCTTTTAAATATGATTTTAATATATCTTTATCTTTTGTTTTACCTACTACTACAGCATAATAAATTCTTATTGCTAAATCATTCCAATTATCTTGTAAATAATTTTTTATTTTTTCATTTTTTGAAAACAACAATACACCTGATGTGTCTTTATCAAGTCTATGAACAACATATAATTTACATGTACTATTTTTCTTTTTAACATATTTAGATAAAACATCATATAAATTATTTGAACTATCTTTGTCTTCTTCTGTTGCAATAGTAAGCATTCCACTTGGTTTATCTACTACTAAAATATCATCATCTTCATATATTATTTTTATATTACCTAAAAAACTATTTATTGTTTTAGCACCTATTGTAATAACGTCATTTTGTTTTAACATATAATTATATTTTGTTACTATTTTATTATTAACTGAAATCATCTTTTTTGTTAAAAAAGATTTAATATTATTTTTACTGCCAGATAAATTATTTCTTAAAAAAGTAAATAATTCTTCTTCTTTATCTACAATTATTTCTTTCATAATTTCTCCTTAAATTATAGTACATATAATAATATTGATAAAAAGTGAAGAACTGATGCTGCTAAAACAAATAAATGGAATACTGAATGAAAATATTTTATTTTCCTACCAAATGCATAAAATATGGCTCCCACTGTATACACTACTCCACCAGCAATTAATAAAAGGATTCCACTCCAATCAACACTTTCTTTTAAAGGCTGATAAGCAAAAACTATTACCCAACCTAAAACTAAATAACTTAAAAATGATATTTTTTTATACTTTTTTAAATTAACCGCATTTAAAACTATTCCAAGTATTGCAATAGACCAAATAATAGCAAATAAAATATATCCTAAAGGTTTTTCTAAAGCTATTAATGTAAATGGAGTATAAGTTCCTGCAATTAATAAATAAATACTACAATGATCAATTATTCTAAATACTCTTTTTGCATTGTTTACAGCCAAAGAATGATATAGAGTTGACATAGTATATAGTATTATTAAATTAACTCCATATATAATGCTACTTAATACCCCTATAAAACTACTATGTCCTGCACTTACAACAACACAAAGTATTAATGCTACAATTGATAATAAAGCACCTACACCATGAGTTACAGCACTCATTATCTCTTCACCTAAAGAATATTTTGGTACTTCTATTTTTTCTTTTAATGACATATCACACCTCACCTAATATAAATTATACACTAAAAAAGAGAGTTTACACTCCCTTATTTTTGCTTCATTGTTGGGAATAGAATTACTTCTCTTATTGTTTCCTGTTCTGTAAATAACATTACAAGTCTATCTATTCCATATCCAATACCACCAGCTGGAGGCATACCATACTCTAATGCTTCAACAAAATCCATATCAATGTCATTTGCTTCATCATTTCCTTTATCTCTTTCTTTCAATTGATCTTCAAATCTTTCTAATTGATCTATTGGATCATTTAACTCAGTATAAGCATTAGCAAATTCTTTTCCACCAATAAATAATTCAAATCTATCAACAAATCTAGGATCAGTTGGATTCTTTTTAGTAAGTGGGCTTATTTCTACTGGATGTCCATATAAGAATGTAGGTTGAATAAGTGTTTCTTCAACATATTTTTCAAAGAATAAATTAATAATGTGACCAATGCTTTTTTGATGTTCTTCAACTGGTATTTTGTGTTCTTCAGCAAGTTTTAAAGCTTCTTCAAGAGTCATTTCTTTCTTAAAATCTATTCCTGTTTGCTCTTTAATAGCATCAACCATACTAACTCTTTTCCATGGTCCTTCAAGATTAATTTCATTTCCACACCAGTTATAAGTCATTTTACCAACAACTTCTTTAGCAATTGTAGTATACATTGCTTCTGTCAAATCCATCATACCTTCTAAATCACTATATGCTAGATATGCTTCCATTAAAGTAAATTCTGGATTATGTTTTGGATCCATTCCTTCATTTCTAAATACTCTTCCTATTTCATATACTGCT